>JANQKI010000178.1 GCA_028281165.1 Opitutaceae bacterium
CCATTGACGAAATTGGGTTATGCTAAATGAACGAAAATCTAGACGGCTTCCATCGGGCGCGTTGTTTCCATTTGGGGTCTCTCGTTCCCAGGCGTTATGGATATCCACGGGACGGAGAGGTCCCCCATTATTCTCGTAAACGGCACCTGGCTGAAAAAACCAGGAACCAGGAGCCCGTAGCAGGTCTCGATTTGAGTCTCTGAAACCAAGGCCCAAACTCGGATTGTGCGTGATCTTTCCACTCGGATGAGTCGGATCCGCCCAAGGAGCTTCGAACCACCGCGTGAAACCGTCGGTTGGACCGCTGAAGCGCGGTCGGCGCGCTTCGATGCTACCAAACTCCTGGCTGAACTTGATATTAGTGTTCTTAGTCGGCTTGTAGCGCAGCGCCACGGTCAACCGATCATCGTCTTCGAAGCTATGGTTCTGACGCCAAGCGTGACGACGATGCAGTCCGGCAACGCGTATACCCAAACGGTCTTCAATCAGTACACGATCAATGTCAACGGTCGCGCGATAAGCCCCGAAGGAACCGTAGGTAAATTGAACCTTGTTTCGGTTCGCCATGCGCGGCGAGATCGTCGTGTTGTCCACTATTCCGCCTGGCGAACCCAAACCGAACAAAGTTGAATTCGGTCCTCGATTCACCGTGACACGCTCAGTGTTATACGAGTCAAACTTGATGTTCGTGGGCACGTAGTTACGTGTAGAGTCTGCCCTCGCTAAACCGCGTACGCGGTTGCGATTATCCGGATTCCGATTGATGCCACGGTATTCAATCGTTTCGCCACCTGTTCCAACGCCACCGAAAGTTCCATCTGCTCCAGCCGTTTCCAGATTGCCTACGAAAGGAAGCATTGTGGTAGCTTCGGTTACCTGAAGGTCCTCCATAAGCTCTTTCGTCACAACCGTGATCGAGTTGGCAAGGTCGCTCAATTTCGTATTGATGCGCGTTCCTGCCAACGTGGACGTTGCCGTGTATCCCATTTCTCCTGAACCGTCTACAGTGAATGGTGAGAGCTGGAATACTTCATCATCGTCTTGGGAATCATCTTGAGCGCCGACATACGCAGCGCTTACGAATGCCAATAGCAGCAATCGTCGAATTCGGGGCGGTTTTCTGTTAATATTCATACCTATTAGGGGCTTCGTTTGTTAGTTTGGGTAGTAGTATTATATGATTATATGCGACATACGCGGGATCTTTTCAGATTTCACAGCGGGTTTAGAATGAACCGCGAGCACTCAAATGCTTTCCCTATGGGTCAGCGTTGATATATTTTAGAAAAAACATATATATCAGCTATTTACGGTGGGCTATATATGCAGCTAAGGTTTCTATCTTGCTGCTTAGAAGGGTCTCTTTATAAACGAGCCCACTGAATAGCACGGAACGTAAACGCGCGGGCGACACAGCCATTCCGTGCGCAGTATAAATGGAGTAGTTGAAATTTCGGGGTTGGGCCACAATAAGTCCTCAAAAAGGAGGAACTGACGGCGGAACGATTCCTTAACAAGGGTTCTCTCTTTTTTTCTAAATCCCTATTTTTCGCCATGAGAGAGGCCCAACAAGCCACTCCAACATTCGAGTTCACACGGAGAAATCCGTCAATTTCGCGTGCGAGTCGCGCCCGGAAAGTCGTTTCCTGTCAGCTACAACCCGTTTTACGGCGTTCAACTTTCCGGATATTTAGAAAACGCGAATCGTTTTAATACTTTCCAGGGGTCACTTCCAGCAACTCGAAATCGGCATAGCTCAAACATTCAAAATTTGAACTAACCCTCGTACTACAGCAAACGCTTCTCGACAGAAATTCGCTTCGGGAGCTCTACAATTTGCTCCGATGTAAACTGATCAGGCTCAATCACAAGCATGTTAAGCGTACTTATATCCGCAAGCGATTCGAGCTCCGTAACGGACGTGCCCCTAATATCGATCCTATGAAGATTTAACTCGGACAATTGAGCGAGATCCGCAAATGAACTCGATCTTATTTCAATGCTTCTAACGTTCAGCATTCGGAGCAAATTCAAGTTAGGCGCACTATCAATCCCCGTCAGGGCCGGTTTCCGAAAAAAGGAATAAAAACCGTCCCCACTTACGGATAAATGACTCGATACCGAATCAAAGTTGAAGCTCTGATTTCTCCAGTTCGGATTAGACATTTCCAGAACGGCCTGAATTATCCTCGTCTTTTCCAGCTGAGAATCTCGGTTGAGGCTATCATATACGACCATTTTCTCGATTAGAGGGTTTCGTTCTCGTCCCGTTGCGGAAATACGTTGAATCAGGCGAATAAAATCGTCTACCGGAAGGATGCCATTCTCTCCTACTAGTTTCTCAAAATCGGGTATGATCTCCCTAAGATCGCTCTGATCCCCCACACTGATCGCGTAATATTCTTCCGCCTCTGAAAATCGCTGAGTAAGGAACAATGTATACGCTTTCTGAGCAGTAAACCAATCGGAATTGGGAGCGCCTTCAGCAAGCGCCTTGTCCATATGCTCAAAAGCATTTTCGACTGCCGCCAAGCTTAGGGAATTATCCATGATAAGATTATCCAATAATAATTCCGCTCCCGCCCGAGAATTCTCTATCTGGCGATCCAACAGCACAGTAGCGAGCTCTCGTTCGCGCTTGTGCTTGGCCACAGCATCCTCCGCCCTTTGGCGCGCCTCATTTGCAAGCGATCTCTCTTCTTCCGCGATGAGCAGAGACTCTTGTGACTTCGCATAAGCCACCTCAGTCTTCAAATGTTCGTCTCGAAGTCGCTTGGTGAACCAGATACCTGAGCCTACCATCAGCCCTAAAAACAAGGTAGAAATTAAACAAGGAACCCGATTTCGAAAATAGAAAAGCCGAGCTTCACGCAAAAAACCGGCTCGCTCCACCGATGTGCTGAATCCACCTATATACCTAGACAAATCCTGATGTAGCTCTTCCACGGATTTATAACGTTCAGTCGGATTGTCTCTCCGCGCCTTGGCAATAATCGCCCTAATAGGAGAGTCGACTGCCGAGTGGTCGCGAATAGCCTTATCCGGCAGCTCAAGCGTCACTAGCTCTTGAAGCAGACAACCTAAAGCGAAAATATCCATCGCCATCGTTTTAGGCGAGCGTGGGTCTCTTTGTTCTGGAGCCATGTACCCGAGCGTACCCCGAGTATGAAGCAACAAAGGACCGTAAAGGTCTGGATCCAACAATATTTCCGAATCGTTCAAGTCATTTTCATTTCGCGGAACGACAACCCCCATTCCCCAGTCGCACACCTGGACTTCGCCAAACTGACCTACTTGGATATTTTCAGGCTTCAGATCCAAATGTAGAACTTGACGCGAGTGAGCATAGGAAATCGCCTCGCATACTCTTAAGATTATAAACAGTCGCTTTCTTAAATGAAAGTCTTCAGCGCTATCATTCTTTCTCGCTGAGCGAATCAATTCCCGAAGCGAACGCCCTTTCTTAAGTTCCATGGTGAAGAAAGGTATTCCACCATCATCTATACCCATATCGAA
>JANQKI010000202.1 GCA_028281165.1 Opitutaceae bacterium
GTGCTCATCGAGAGCACGGACGCCAAACCGGAGGAACGTCGTCGCTGCTTCCAGCTGGCTCGCAATCATCTGGACGAGTTGCCCAATCTGAATCTAAAATCGTATGAGAATTTCGGCTACGAATCCTTGCTGGCTCTTCCCGCAGGAGTGGACATTCCCACTATTCTTTTCTGCGCCCATCTCGACGTAGTGGAGCATCTTGGACCCGAATATTATCGGTCCCGACTGAGCGACGGCCGTATTCACGGTCCGGGGGCAGGCGACATGAAAGGCGCCTTAGCCATCGTTCTCACCCTCTTCCATCACCTTCTGGGCCAGAAACCAGACCTGCCCATAGGCTTGGCAGTGACGTCAGACGAGGAGCAAGGCGGCGAACACGGGGCCCGCTTCCTGGTCGAAGAATGCGGGTTGCGAGCAGGAGCGGTCATCATTCCCGATGGGGGCTCCATCGATAAAATCACGGTTGAGGAAAAGGGTATCCTTCATCTGATTCTTTCATTCCAAGGAGAGTCGGCCCATGCAGCGCGACCCTGGCTGGGCCAGAACCCAATTCAGGAGCTGATGCAGGCCTTGCAAACGCTGCAGGTACGAATCTCGCAGTTAGAGCCAGGCCAAGCTCCGGATAACCAAGTTGATGACAATGCTCATTGGTATCCAACGTGTTCCGTTACGCGAGTGAGTACGCCAAACGAAAGCGTCAACCGTATTCCAGACGAAGCAAACGCGGTATTGGATATCCGTTTCCCTCCGCCTCACAGCACGGAGACCATGATGAAGCTGGTTCGTGAGACGCTGGGCCCTTCGGTTGAGATCGAACTGATCATAGGAGCCGAACCTACTCACCTTGCCCCAGACAAGGCTTTTCTCGGCGCGACAAAGGAGATCATCGGAACCGACCCGCATCTAGTCTGCGTATCAGGTGGAAGCGACGCTCGGTTCTTCCGCCAGCATAATATTCCGGTAATGCTCTCTCGACCCATCGTAGGAAACCTGCACGGCCATGATGAATGGATCGACGTCCGCTCAATGATCGACTACTACCGCATCTGCGAAAGATACGTGAAGTCGAGTTTGCATTGAAATCATCAAAGTCTGCTCTTCTTGCTTTAAAGCGATTCCTTTTGTAATAAAAATACGAATACTCTAACTTCGCGGACTCGAATTACAACGAGAAGGGCGAACCATCATATTCCTCTTCTTGATCTTCATCTTCTTCTCTACATGAAGAGAAAGGTGAAAAAGAGACGGCAGCCGTTACCATATGTGAGATATGGTTTCGTAGAACTCCCATCTTTTCCGCATCGACAGGCTCCTTATCGCTTCCTATAAACTAGAAAACATCAAGTAGCCGAAACCCCTTTTGAATTATGAAATCAAGTCGACGCCGATTCATCTCCAACGCCGCTCTAGCTAGCGGGGCCGCCGCTATGACCCAGCTTCCTTCCATGAAAGCCGCTTCGAATTCGGACTCTAGCTACCCCGATTATTCCTACCTCGATAAAGCTCGCAGAAAACCTGTACTTAAGCGCGAGCTGTTTCCGGATCCGGTCATCATCGAGACCATCGAGCTGCTGCAGGATCGCAAAAACTTTATTTGCCGCGCTCGTTCGAAAGATGGGGCCGAGGGCATATCGGTTGGCCACCCATTCATCTCTCATCAAGGGTATCCAATGTTTAACACCAGTGTCCGCCCTCATTTCCTCGGTAAAGATGCCCGCGATCTGGATACGCTAGTCTTCGACGCGGCTCAGCGAAACATCAAGAAACAGGGGATCCCGCTTTGCGTCCAGATCGCTACCATGGAGTTCGCCGTGCTGGACCTGTTGGGCAACATCGCCAACAAACCCGTTGGGCTATTGATCGGCGACCTCAAAAATCCTGAAGTATCCATCTATCTAGGACACCATTATTCCAATCTTCGCAAACTGGAACCGGAAGTCTCGCTTGAAATGATGAGGAAAGACCAGGTCGAAACGTCCGCCAAAGCCGTCAAGCTCCGAGCTGGAAGCGGCAACCAGTTGGGGGATGATATCGATAATGCGCCTGGACGCACAGAGAAGCTGATTCGCATGGCTCGGGAGGACGTGTTTGGCGATGATATGGTTCTGATGATCGACGGAAACGGTTCGTATTCAGTCAAGGAAGCCATTCGCATCGGCAAGATTCTGGAAGAGTATGATTATTTTTTCTACGAAGAACCGGTGCCTTGGGATTGGTATCAGGAACAAAAGCTCGTCGAGCAAGCACTGGATATTCCGATGGCGGGAGGCGAAGAGGAGTTTGGCTTGCACGCTTTTCGCTACCTGATCGGCAACGAAGTGTTCCAGATATTGCAGCCAGACCTCTTTTATTTCGGAGGGATGATCAGGACAATGCAAGTGGCCAATATGGTCGAAGCAGCCGGTCTGCAGATAACGCCGCATATTTCAGGCGGGGGACTGGGCTATGTGTATATGCTGCAAATGGTTTCCGCATGCCCTGCCGCAGCCAAGTACCACGAGTTCAAGCTCTTCGCCACCAAAGATGCCAACGGCACACCGATGCCGGTTGAAAGCAAGGCGGAAAAGTTCGAGAGCATCGACGGCGTGATCAAAGTACCCACAGGCTCCGGCCTGGGAGTCCGCATCGATCCAGACTACATCAAGACCCACAAAGTCTTGTATGGATAAATGGATACGCTAGCTAAGCGTTAGATCGGGCAAGTTCTCTTCAAGCCATTCCAGCGAAATTCTGATCTCCTCGTCGAAGTCGGGTTTGTCGTGACCAGGAATGTGATACTCGATTATGCCGACGGGCGGCTGGCCATGCTTCTTCGCATTTTCCTCCCAGCCGCCTTCCTGCAGAGCGCGAACGTAGCCAGCATTATCGGTGTTGCCAGTGCCGAGGGCCCAGCTTTGATGCTTCTTGCCGTCGTTGTCGGTTAGGTGCATTTGAACGACCATCTCGGCGTACTTGCGAAGCCAGTGGGCCTTGTACTTCCAAAGAGTAAAATGGCCCGTGTCGATGTTCATAAAGAAATTGGGCATATCGACGTGTTCAATCCAGGCTACGGCGTCCTTGAATTGGCAGGAGATAAAGTCGCGCTCCGGCTCGATTTCACAGCTGATGGCGGCTCCCCATTCCTGACAGAGTTCGGCGTACTTACGCGTATACTCGATTGACGTGCCCCACGAAACTTCGAGAGGCAGGTCTTCATTCCATTTAGGAGGAAGCAGGCAGAACTAAGTGTTGCCGATTTCCCTATTCTTATCGAGCCATGGCTTGCAAGCCTCGAGCTGCTGTTCCGCTTCGGAAGGATCAAAAGTTCTCCAAAGCTTGATGCCAGAGCCGCATTGAACGGGAACAACGCCATTATCGGCCACGGCCTTTTTCAAATCGCTCACTTCTTGAGCCGACGCGTCATGCTCAACACGGACACCGTTAAGATATTTGAAGCCCATTTTGGCAAGCTTCTCGATTTTCTGAATGCGAGATAGTCCCTCGCATTTATAGTGCCCAACACAAATGCCTACGTACATGATCGATTGGAGTAGTTAGCTAACAGATACAACAGAAAACGTGAACGTTAGGCTTAATGCCAGACCGGTTCAAGATCAACGTCGAGCTTGAGGAGAAGAGTTTTTTCAGTCGGTAAGCTACTGTGTAAAGAAATCGAAGAAGTTTCCCAACTTGCTCGTTTGGGCTCTGTAGATTTCAGTGAACTGACAGCGGGTACAAGTGACGGTGCTGAACTTCTTGTTTTGAATATCGAAGATCTTGGACGCGCCACCCCCTGTAGCCGCGAACTGGTCCGCTTCAAATTCCTTGTGGCCGCATTTCGGGCATTCCCATTTATCGTGATGCATAGATTGTCCCTTTCTTTAGTGATGTGTGACCAAAGATAAAATACGGAGGCCGATCTAAAGCGAGAAAATCCTGGCTATCTATAAAGGCTGCTCGATTTGGACTAGGTTTCCGCTTGGATCCTCGAGCTCAAAACCTCGAGCCGGCCAGTTTTCTTGTTTTAGCTCGCGTGCAACCGCCACGCCTTGAGAAACGACTGATTCGTATAGCTTATTCACGTCGCTCACCGTCAAATGGAGCGCACCCGTTCCAGAACGTGTCCAAACCGGACCTCCTTCATCGAGAATAAAATGGATGTCGATCCCGTCGCACTCAGTGATCGCATAATTGGCAAAGTCTTCTTCCTCGCCTCGTTTTCCACTTCCGTGTATATAAGTGGATTTTAGGCCAAGTATCTTCTCGTACCATTCCAGAGTATCATATATATCGCTAACAGGAATAATGGTTTTTGTTTTTATAAATAGTTTTTCGCTCATTTTTATACAAATTAATCAGTATAGCTTTTCAGTTTTTTATCTGTGATGGGCGACTCGAACCAGATTATATGATTATCGGGATCTTTAAGATAGATTTGTCGCATTCCATAGGAAGCATCATAAGGCTCTTTAACCTGTAGATCATTCGCCTTGAGTTGATCGTAGACGCGGTCTACGTCTTTGGTAAGGAAACAGAGCTTTATTGGATCCTCGCTTACGATGAAGTCTTTTCGACCTTCTTCTATCATAATTCGAGTCCGGTCCTTCTTGAGTAGACACCAATACAATTTCCCAGCATTTGAGGTTGCCGTGTCTACACACTCGAACCCTAGAATCCTTTCATAGAATTGTAGAGATACTTCAATATCCGAGACGGGAATAAGAGGGACGATTGCTCTAACGTTGAAGAGATCTTCCACTCGCCTCTCGACTTCATTTTTCAATCGCTCCCAGCTACGAAACCCGTATTCACGAGCGATAACGAATTGAGCGTCCCCAATTTTCCAGGGATAGGCTTCGACCTCTTTAGTCCCTTTATGTTGAAAAGAAGGATGAGCTTTTATTATTCTAAAGGCAGCTTCATCACTCTTAGCTCGCAAGCCCTGAAGCAGCGCTTTTGACTGCTTTTTAAGCTGCTCAATATTCGCCTTTTCAGGCAGTTGTTTTGTCATAAAACCTCCTTGCTACTAAGCCACGGACCCACAACACGGCAGCAATTCGGATATTCGATTTGAATGATGGAGGTGAGCTTAGCTCTTTCCGTGGGTCCAGACGCGTCCTCAACGCTGAACTAAGCGTTTTTCGATTGCTGGTGGTGTCAACGAAAAACTTAAAGAGCCATTCTTAAAAAGGGCATTTCGAAAATGCTTGGAACTTGAGGGACTTTCCTTTGTAGCGGTATTCGAGCTTTGTACTTTCACAGTGGAGACAAAGGCGTTGATGCTTTCCAGATCGGCCAAAGGCTCGGTTCTTTTGGAAATTGCCGTAAGTCCGGTCTCCGACAATTGGCATGCCACGTTTGGAAGTTTGGATACGCAGCTGATGCGTCCGACCCGTAATGGGCTGAAGGGTCAAAAGACTCGTTAAAGGAGGTCCCGGAAAACGCTTCACGTCAAGCAGTCGCGTCTCTGCCAGCAATCCTCCTCCCTCCGAAGCTCGAGCCTTATGGCCATCGCTTTTGACATTTATCCGATCTTTCCAAACAGGCGAACTTCCTCGGGGAGCCCCAAAAACAAGAGCTTTGTAGATCTTCTCAACCCGCTTCAGCTCAAAGGCTGCTTTGACTTCGTTCACGATTTCATCGTTCAAGCTGAGCAGAACGACTCCAGAAGTAGCTGAATCCAAACGATTCAAAAGGAAGACCAGCGTCTCTTCACCCTCGTCATCAATAACTCGATACGCTTGCTCTTTGCTGTCGTAGTGAGCCCGAAGCAAGGCTTTTCCTAAATCGCTTTTGCGATTGGGGTGAGACATGACTCCTGTGGATTTCTCGACAGCCAGAAGGCCGTTCGGATCGATCTTTAGAATCTTAACACCGCGGATCCATGGCAACGCGTTCGCCCTCTCGATATAGCTCATGCCATACGGATTAATATATTGTAAGATTCAAGGCTTATTGGATCTGAAAAGTACCAGAGATTTTGAAGCCGTCATTCTCCCCAGGCGCCGATTCACGAACTCGAGTAAAAACGGGGCCTGATTGGGATCCTGGATCAAAATAAAACTGCATCGTCCGCAGTCCAGAATAGTCCACTTTAAGCTGAATCAGCTTGCCAACCTCGAACCACTCATAAAGCAAAACGGCGCCATTGGCGCCATCGAAAACATAGGTCCCCTGAAAATTCTGGCCCATGGTAATATCGATGGCCGGATTGCCCTCCAAAGTAACAATGATACGTGTACCATTTTTATCAATACGCTGCGGATCCGCTTTTCGTGTTACCTGGAAAAAACGCTGGCCTACGTCGTCCAGTGAATTCGTAATATCCAAAGCGACTTGAGTTGGAGTCGTCGACTCAGCTGGATATTCAGCCACTTTATTCCAATTCGAAAGCTCGTTGCTATCGTAAACGAAATACTCGGTATCGCTCTCACGATCAAAGAGAATCCGGCGAGAAGCGTTGGTAAAGTCGAAATCGACGGGAGTGGCCTTCAAGGTAGGGACTTGCCATCGAGAAGGGTCGAAACCTTCGGCAGCCGCTCCTTCACGCACAATGGTCACAGAATTAATGACAACGTTGGTGAGGGGTCGGTTATTCCCAGCTGGCGGATTACCATCCGTTGGTACCGCTCCTATTGCTTGAACAACCGACAAGCCATCGACGATGCGACCAAAAACCGCATGCCTTCCGTCAAGAAACGTGGTAGCCGCTAGCGTAATGAAAAACTGGCTACCATTTGTGTTTATCCCACTGTTTGCCATCGATAAAATGCCGGCTGAAGAATGGGACAAGGTTGAATCCATTTCATCAGGAAAGTTGTAGCCGGGACCACCCGTGCCCAATCCAAGAGGATCGCCTCCCTGGATTACGAATCCGGCAACCACCCGATGAAAGATGATGCCGTTGAAATAGTTGCTCAACTTGGGCTCGCCAGAGTCTAGATCGAAAGAGGCGGTAGTTCCTTCTGCCAAACCTACGAAACTAGCCACGGTTAGCGGCACTTTTTCGAATTCCAGCTTAGCGGTAAACTCTCCTAAGGTTGTATTGAAAACGGCATACAGGCCAGGTTCGCTAGGGGTGAAGGCGGACGCTCGGCAAAGCAGAATGAAAACAGCCAAGCCGCTGTAACAAATCGATCTTAGTAGCATAGAATGATAAATCAGGTGCGTGTTACAGAAATAAAACAGGCCGCACAAGTTCCAATTTCCTGCAAAAGATTCGATTAAGCCGAGCCAACGAATATCATTGAATCCTTCGGGAACACGTATATCGTATTTACTTAAGGAGGATATCGAAATGGCAGAAAAGGTTTTGAGGTGCGTGATCTGCGGCAAGCCGGCTTCTGTGGTTGTTATCGCTACGGTGAATGGATTCACGCAAGAGATCTACCTCTGCGCCCAACACGCAATGGAAACGGGTATCGGCGCCACAAATCCCGGCAACGCGCTTTCCATTAACAAGGTCGAGCGCATCCAGACTACTCTATCGCCCTGCCCGGCTTGCGGCTATACGCAAAACGACTTTCAGGCATCTGGAAGACTTGGCTGCCCTTCCTGCTACGAAACATTCTACCCCCTGCTGCAGAACAGTCTATCCCCTTTAGAGCATCTCGGTAAGATTCCAAAAAAAGCTTGGTCGAAAGAACAGGTTTCTCATCGCATCGAACATTGGAAGGAGCAGATGCAGAAGGCAGTTGAAATAGAGAACTACGAAGATGCCGCCATTTATCGCGACCGGATTAGGGATCTTAACGACAGCCTGAAGATCGGTAAGCAGAAAGAGGCCTACGACTCTCTTTAAAAAGCTAGCGAGCGATAAATAGGCTTACCCCGCCAGCCTGGTCTTGCCTCATCTCTTTAAACTGCTCGAACTGTTCTGGCGTTAGGAATTTCTCCGCTTCCTGGTTAGTAAAGTCTCGAACCTCTTCGAGAGATTCCCTGTCAACCGAACCGCCTATCATAGAAGAGGCTTCATTGAAAAAAAGCGAATACATCGCATCTTTTTGATCATCATCTAGTCCCAATAGAGGGGAAATCTGGCCAAGCTGAGCCGTCGCCATCATTTCCTTACGAGAATTCGATTCTTCCTGCTTGATTGCCTGGAATTCCGCCAGCTGGTCTTCGCTCAAAATTTCCTCGGCCAGATCTACGATGTCCTGCTCGGTGACATGGGCTTCGTTCATTCTTACATCGAGGCCCTGCCCCTCCTGAGCGTTTTCTATTTGATACTGAAAGCCTTTAAATCGCAACCTAAGAAGGTCCTCAAAAGCCTGAGCCTGCTCATCAGACAACCCGAGTCGTCTTTTGTACATGGATACCTCACGTTGGATTCGCCGCTCCATATGATCCTCGAAGCCTTTGGCCATGAAAACGGATGACGCCGTAGTGCCATTCGACCCCTTAAGCGTCACACCTTGGATCGTCGATAGCGAGACGGAAACACTATCACCATTGGCAGTTTCATTCTTTGCTGGAGTAGTTGCTGCAAGCAGGGAATCTGAATTCGCCTCTTCCAATGCCTGCTCTAGCTCAGCGATTCTTTCTTGAAGACCTGCCACCTCGGAAGGATCCGGTTGGGGAAGTTCAATCTTGTTGTTCTCAATAGCTAATAGGGATATCAAGTAGCCGGCCACACAACCGACTGTAAAAAAGAGCCATTTTGATTTCATAGGGCGGGAACAGAGTTTAATAAATTAGGCAATAAGAGAACAACGCCACCGACGTCAAATTTTGTCAGCCTGAATGAAAACAGGTTCCTAAAAATCATTAGTCGTGAAATCGGCTATCATCGTCGTCGGGCACATAGCCGACCATTTCCCGCGCTCTCTCGATATCGGTCCAAAGATGTTTGTTACGTGACATTCCGTAGAAAATTTCACACCTAACCGTATCCTCTGCTTGTATACAGCACTCAACTAGCTTAGCAATATCCCGTTGGCTACAAAAAAGGTGGGACGCGCCTTTTCGAGGCAACTCGTCGCGGCTAGCCACCCACCCAATCCGGATGCCAATACATGAAGGACCGTCCGACTTGCTAGAATAAACCCTTCCCAGAGACTCGGCAAAGACCTTGGTCGCCGCATAGAGATTGATAGGCCATGTCGGCTCATCGGCTTTAAGGCTTGGCAGTTCACCGTTTAGACCCTCGACGTCGCCCTTGGCGATCGATTTATAAGGCTCGGCGAATTTTATATACCCACTCGAAACCTGTATCGTACTTGCGTAGACAATACGTTTCACCCCGGCTTGATAAGCAGCTTCGAAAACATGGTAGCAACCTTGTATATTGGTCTTCTCCAGACTTTCCCAGCCAGCTTCACCACTGGGATTCGCTGCCATATGGACAACAGTATCCTTGCCGCGAAAGGCATCAACAAGGACACCCATATCCGAAAGATCGGATTGAGTAAACTTCTCCTCCGGAAGAATAATGGTTTCATGATCAGCTACCCGTTCGGATGCGCGATTTCTACGTGACAAACCGTAGACATCATAAACATCGGACTTACCGATGAGACGCTTGTAAATCGCCCCTCCAACGAGCCCATAGACTCCTGTTATCAATACCGAATGCTTAGCCATGAAAACTCATGGAGCTACAGTCATTTGGAATGAGAGCAAGCTTTTCAATAAAACGGAAAGATTTTAAGAGCCAGAACAAGGAGACTAAGGAAATGCTTATTCCTCGCATTCATAATAGTCTACTTCCTTGTATTGAATAACCTTATACTCAGGCTTTATCCGTCGTTTGCCCGTTGTGGGATAGCTTGTAACATCAGCCGGATGATGACCCGCTATTATGTAGTAAAGAAGCTCCTGGTCGCCGAAGATTGGGCGTCGATTCCTGCAGCGGAGCTACCGGTGACGCTAATCGCGTTTTCTACGCATCATCATGCGCCCTTCACCATCGTGGTAGATCCGCATCTTGCTGTTCTCGTCCAGGTATTTTTGAGCTGCGGCGATGTTTTCTTGGAGCTCGGGAGACAGCTCTGAATGCCAGGCGAGAGCGGCTTCTTTGTCTTCGAACCTCCAGCGACGATAAGCGTGAGCCATGGATTGGTGCCGTGTATCTAGATCGTCAATAGCGTATGCCAGATCAATAGAAGTCTCCGGCATTTCGCCCTGCAGTGCGAAAGCAAGCCCAGCGAGAGAGTCATCGCGGAGTTTGGAGGGAGGAAGCTCGCTTATTGCCTCCCCTGCTGACAAGGGGTCTTCTTCCGACCATTGCTTGTAGACACCTTTGATGGCTTCATGGCGGAGATTTCCAGTCAGCGATTCCGCCCATGCGAGCGCTTCTTGAGGTGTGGTCTTGTTGGATAGACCGTAAGCCGTATCTGAATATAGAGTCGGATTGACTTCCTCCTGAACCTCGGGATGGAGAAGATATCGCGACAGTTCTACCGATGCATCCAAATTTAGTAGCGAACTTAGGATGACCTCTCTCGCGCTCCGAGGACCGAGCTCATAGTTTTGCAGGGCGTCGGCGTAGGCGAGAGTTGAATCTATTCCTTCTTTGCGGGTGAATCCTTCGGCAATACTCCAAAGACTCGTACGCTCTCGGACTTCTGGATCGGTGAACCTATCCAAGAAGGCTCTGGTCGTGGGAATCGTATTATCGGGATCTCTCGCGACGAGCCCTTCAAGAACGCCGTTAACTGCGGCACTTCCTTTAACCGGCTTATTCTCAAGCCACTCCAGAGCGCCATCAGGATCCTGATAGGCCCATCCGATTATGACTCGACGCCTTATGCTGTGATTTCTGTCGACTTCTCGAAGGCGGTCGTTGTTGGTCATAACGGGATGCTCGAGATGGCTGAGTGCCGCCTTCCAATCGATGATCGCCCACTGCCTGAAAAAAGCGACGAGATGGTATATGTATTGAATCTGCGGTGAAGTGTCGGTGACGAGCTCATCCAGTAAAGCCGGAGCGTTTTCTGCGGTGATGGAATCGATCAGCGTGTGGAAGAGGCCCGTTTTTCGGAACGGATCCTTCTCGGAAAGAAACGCGTTGCATACGTTGCCCTCTGGGCGAGTTGCTTGGTTCTCTGCGGATTTAGTCTCGCTTTGGTGGGCTAATTTGGCATCGACCGTTCTTTGTGTTCGTGTATCTTCATTTCCTATACGGAGGCCAACGAGGTAGGTCGCTAGGTTGAATGAGCCGATCATGATAGCGGAGAACAAGAGAGCGAATGCAGCCGATTTTCGAATCGTTTTCATCGTATTTAAAAATTTACTACAATAAGTCTTCTTACTTGCTCTTCATCATGCCCATATTAACACCGTCGTGATACACTCTGTCGCGTTCGCTTGCTCGCAGTTTGTTCTGTACCTGGGCTAGGTGATTCTGCTCTTCAGGGCTGAGATTCTCTCGCCAAGTCTCCGCGGCTTTCTCATCTTCGAAGATCCATCTTTCGTAGGCTCGAGCCATTGACTCTTCGCTCAGTTCCTTATCGTCGATAACGCTTGCGAGCTCGATGGCGGTTTCCGGAAACTTCGCTCGAAGGCTTTGCGAAACGCCGGCAAGGGCTTGATCGCGAATCTCCGAGGCGGGCAGCGTTTCAACCGCGTCGGCCGCTTGCAGCGGCTCGCGTTCGGCCCACTGTTTGTACACCTGCTTGTAAGCGTTGGGCTTATTTGCTTCTGAGAGATCGTTCACCCATGCAAGCGCCGCCTCGGGTCCCATTTTCCGTGAAAAAGCATAAGCGGCACGAGCATGGATCAAAGGTTCATTTGTCTCATCCCTTTGGTTTTTCGCCAGATAGGTCGAAACTTCGAGCGCGAATCCAGAGGACAGCAAGGATCCGATAATTCCGTTTTTGATTCCGGTCTCGTATTCGGCGATGGCATCGGCTATCGAGAAGATCCTCTCAACGCCGTTTGGAGCCATCTGTTGGACGAGCTCTCGAAAGTGTACTTTAGCGCGATCCTCTGGATCGAGTTCTTCCATAAACATTCTGGCCGTCTTTGCCGCATTCTCTGGATCGTTGAGGATGAGGCCTTCGAACATACCAGTGATCACCTGGCGAGAGTTGTCATCGGATTGCTGATACCAAGTGAGAGCTTCCTCTGGGTTATCGATTGTCCATGAGTTGAGCACGCTGCGTTTCATTTCACCGATAGTCTGCTCCTTCATTTTCGTCGACCGCATGGTAAACCGCGGATTGTCGCTCACCAGAGACGATACTGCCATATTCATGGCAGCGGATCCATCCATGATAGCCCATCTTTTTAGAAATGCCTTCAGGTTTTCGGTGTATGTGTGGGGACGTGCCTGATCACCGAGAAGCATCTCGAATATGGAGGAAGCCGTTTCGACAGTCATGGATGCGAGGAGTTGATGAAAGAGACGTTCGCGTTTGAATTCATCGGCTTCAGAGAGAAACGCAGAGCAAAGATCGATCGGCGATTGCTGAACGACCTTTTGTCCTTCTGGGGTGGCTCCCGTGGCGGTGATTTGGTTGGGAGATGTATCCGTGGTTCCCTGATGGTTTACCGTCGATAGACCGGAGAATTCGCTTTGCTCGACTCCGGTCTCGTAGCCATGATTAAATGACAAGTAACCGGTGGTCGCGGCGATGATGATAGCGAGACCTGCACCCGCTATAGAGAGTTTGGATTTTAGCGTCATGAGAAAAAGGATACTTGAGAGAATTGAGCTTGAGTTCGCGGTAGCAGAAATGGAGGATCCGAGTCCTAGAGGAGCAGAGGGCGCTGCATTGGCCGGTAGGCTGGAGGCCAGAAGAGCGGACGTGGTGGCGATACCTTTGGCGAAGAGGGAACGCCGCATTTTCTCGAGCGCACGCTCGGTTCGCATGCGGGCAGCGTTTGGAGTCAGGCTTAGGGCGTTGCCAATTCGTTCGTAGGGCTGGTTGTCGAAGAAGCGACGCAGTACCGCCTCGCGATCTTTTTCCGGAAGTTTAGCGATCGTTTCGTCGATGAGGGGCGAGATCTCCCGCCAAAGGGTAGATTCGTGTGTAGTGTCTCGCATGGCTTCTTGGGCGGCTTGAGCTTCGATGCGCCTGCGTCGAGACTCGGATTTGCTGAGGTCTATGGCGGCGTTGCGAACGACCCGAAACAGCCATGCCCTCAAAGAGCGATGACTCGCAAGAATCTCGGCATTTTTGGAGAGAGCGATAAAGGCGTTTTGGCAGGCTTCTTTGGCGAGAGCGTGATTGCCGATCGTCCGAAATGCGACGGCGTAAGCCATATCAATATGCCTTTCGACAATGGATTGAAAGGCGGACTGCGAGCGAGAGGCAGCGAATTCTCGAAGCAGATCTGAGTCGGTCTGGGCCATAGTTTCGTAAGGGAAACGACTGCCGATCCTATAATCACACAATAAATTTCGTCAATGGAGCGGCACTTTTCATCTGAGAGAGCGTTCCGCAGGCTGGTTGCTCGCTAACCGCGTAGGCTAGAAACGAATACAGCCATTTGAAATGAGAGCAAGCTTTTCAATAAAACGGGGAGATTTTATCGATCACAGTGAAGCGTTTGGCCCAGGAAAAGCTTATTCCTCGCCTTCGTAATAATCCACTTCCTTGTATTGAATAACCTTATACTCTGGCTTTATCTGCCGTTTGCCGGTTTCGGGATAGCTGGTGACGTCAGCCGGATGATGATCCGCTATGACATAGTAGCGAAGCTCATCGTCGCTATCATTCCAAATTTGATGGGCTTTTCCTGGTTCGCAAATCAAGTGATCGCCAACCGTAATGGAGTGCCATTCACGATCGTCGTCCAGAAATTTCCCAGAACCAGACAGTATGATGTAATATTCCCACTGAGCTGCATGGGAATGAAAAGGATAGTTCTTCTTCCCAGGCAAAAGAGTAGCCAATTCTACATCGAAAGGGAAACCGCCAGCCCACAGTCCTCCATCCTTCTTCCCTCCCAAAGCGAATGAAAGGTGTTGTCGTTTCAAAGCGAATACACCTTTAGGAGAGCTTCGCTCTTCAATCTCAACGTCGACTTCGTTGATTTTCTTCACTAGAACTTATTCTAAAAAGGCTATTCTTTGATTTCCTGCCGCGCGTATCGCGTGGATTTGGTGAAGAAGATCCAGCCATCTTCGAGAGCTACATGATACTTCAACAGCGAAACGATACGATTGTTGATTCCATTGAGAGAAATGGTTTCGTCTTCTTGCACGGTCACCATAGCCAAGGCATTAGGCTCCAGCATCTCGATTTCCATGACCATAGTGGCTAGCTCCAATTTTTTGGCTCGGCGGAACACGTCCTCCAGCAAGGAAAAATATTCCGAACGCGACATGGAGTTATAAGCCAAATCTGCATAACCTGGAGAGTCCTGGATATCTTCAATAGTTGTGTAAGAGGGCCCAAATAGACTCTTGTAAGTGATCAGATCTCGTTGCTGAACCGCAAAATCCGCCTCGGCAAATAATGCTTTTATTGATTCCTCGGTTAGTTCTCCAACGTAGTATCCAAACCCATCCGAGGTGGTACACGAACTCGTGAAAACGAGAGCGAATAGGGCAAAGGCAAGACGAAGAAGGTGCATGCAAGAGCTATCTATGGCTTATCAAACCCATTGGGCAACGCAAATCATGACCCTAGATCACATCTTCCAGACGATCTACACATTGATTCCAAAAACGAATTTCATCCGTAACGAAAAATAAACTACACCCTAGTGGCAATGGAAATCAGTAAATCGTGAGGTCCATAAAAATGACAAGAAGCATGATAACGCAGACAATAAACCTTCCAACGGTAGAGATTCCGAAGCCAACTCCCGCTCCCATTCCAGCTCGAGCAGCCTCCTTGGGATGGCTCTTCGCCCAGATTAGCTCAAAGACAATCGCGCCTATAACCGGTCCGATGATTATTCCAATGATGCCGGCAAAGAGTCCCACAAAACCGCCCACCAAAGCTCCGATTATTCCCCATTTGGTTCCGCCAAACCATTTGGCGCCCAGAGCAGTCCCAGCAAAGTCTACTAGCCGATCAACAACAACCAGCAGCAAGAGACCGCCAATCGTCCACCAATCGAGGAATTGAGGCAGCATCCACTTATGGATCAAAGCCCCAAGAAAGAGAACGATAGCTCCAGGGATGACGGGCACCACCACGCCGACAAGTCCAGCCGCCGCGCTAAATGCAAGTAGGAGCCAAGCCAGGCCCGCCAGGGTGTAGGCTCCCATAGGACGTATCCATTCCCAAACCGTGTTTAGCCAATCCCACATATCATTTTCAACTCAGGTCACTGGATAACACGGCAGAAGCTGAAATAGTTTCAAACTTGGATTTCCTCCAACCCTCAACAATCTAATTGCCCGTTGCGTCGCTTCGGCAGTGGATCGCCTTTCAAACTCCCTCGTCTTCAAAGTAACTTTGGAATATGCCAAGACCCATTGGATGGATAAAAACAGACCCTGAATTGGGAAAACTGAAAATAGAAGCTCGTTTCTTCGGCAACGAGCTAACCTTCCATCATCAGGCAGCCCGTTTCGAAAATTGGGAGGAGTTCGAGCCAGAGAAGGAGGATTGGGATACTTTGGAAAGACTAGCGACAAACAAGCACCAGCGCGGCAAGGTCAGCGACAAGCACATGAAGCTTGTCAAAGCTCGCGGGCGAAAATTCTAATCAAGCCGCGATGTCACGCTTCGATTGCTTCCAATAGTAGATCGCGGTTGCTCCGCATCCGAGCCAGATCACGAAAATCACCAATAAATAGAAAACAGTGACGATTCGAGGCAGCGCATCGATCAACGTGAGCCGGAGCTCGATTGGATACAGATTAAAGACAGTCTGAATGAGCGGTTGCTGCAGCAGATTCTCTAGAATCTCTGGATCCGTAGTAAAAATATGCCAGAGGGCGTAGAGGCTTATACTGACAGCCAGAGCCAACTGATTCCAGGCCATCTTTCCCAAGGCGTTTGGCTCGAATCCCGAAATAGCCGCTTTGCGAAAACGAATCTCTAGCAGACCATGAACCAAAACCGCCAATGAAACGAGAATGCCGGAAGGTGACCAAAAGAAGAGCGAAAGAGCGAGCGATAGCGTCCCAAAACCAAGTAAACTGAATCCGCTTAGAGCCGAAACCAAAGAGAAGTAATTCCTGCTTGGACTGCCAGGGTTTGGCTCTGCGACGCTCATGTGTGCCGGTGATAAGATTCCCTTAAGATTTTTTAAACATTTTATTCGAGGAAATGCCCTACAGCGGGACCACCCTTAACCGTTTATAAAATCAATCCACACGATTTTTTAACGACTCATTTCGCTCGATGAACACATTGGAGCCAGCAAAGCTAAAAGAGGCAGCAAAACTCCTCCCCCCATCCCCTCAGATTTTCGGCAAGCTAAGCAAGCTTCTGAAGGATACGAATACGGGACTGGGCGACATTACTGAGCTCGTTAATACTGACTCTTCACTAACCACCCAGGTACTTCGACTGAGTAACAGCGCCTTTTTTAATCAAGGATCATCGGTCGACACGCTCGATGAGGCGATAAATCGCATTGGTTTCAGAGAACTGTTCAAACTGGTCGGTATGGCCGCAGCGTCGCAGGTATTCTCTCGGAAGAACGTGACCTACGATGTCGATGGAAGTCTGCTCTGGGAAAACTCGCTAGCGGTTGGGCTGGCCATGGAAATCCTGGCAAACGCAACAGGAGCAGATGAGCAAGAAGCCTACACGCTAGGCCTGCTCCGCTCGATGGGCAAAATGGTCATAGACCTTTGCGCCAAAGAAGAAGGAACCTACCCGAGCTACGAATCGAATAGCCCCCAGCCATTGATTGAATGGGAAGAAAACAATTTCGGCATCACCAATCCAATTGTATCCGGATTCTTGTTAAACTCTTGGAATTTTCCTGAAGAAACCGCCAAGACCATCCAATTTCAATACGATCCAAACGCCGCAAACCATACCAGTCCAAATATTCGCCTGTTGAATATTTCGAACGGCATTGCGGAGCGTATAGACAAAGCCTTGCCAGGCGAATCAAGCTATTGGGATCTTTCCGAAGGAACCCTAACTTCTTTCAATCTAACTCAAGACAAGATCGATGACACGTGCGAACGGGTAAAAGACGGTCTCGAGCAGGTCGTCACTTCCGTAGCTGCGTAGCTGCGCTCGATACCAGACTGTAATCAGTCTTTAATCACATCTTCAGGATTAAAACCGGATTCTCCATCCGAAGCTTCACCGCTTTGCTTTTTGGCTTCTTTATCTTCAGAAGTCGGGTCATTTGAAACCTCCTCACTTTCCTCCTTCTCGACGGACTTAAGAATCTCTTCAGGGTCGATGGTATTGTCGGCTTCATCTTCGTCGGAGGCGAGGATGCCCGACACATCCATGTCCTCCAATTCCTCTTCGTCGTCAGAATTGTCAGCCTCTTGCGAACCGCTTGGCAAATCAGGCGTTGGCTCTGGCAAGCGGCCTGAATCGCCTCCTTCGATGGCTCCTCCGCCCGACTCGCTGATTTTAGCCAGCATATCGTTCTTCACGCTTTGCAAGATACGATCTGTCAATGCGGGAATCTTCCACACCTCCGGAGAAACAAGCACGTCGTCCATCGACTTGTTCAGGGAAGGAATGTTTACGAAATACTGCATGCACTCGCCCTGATCGCTTTTGAATACGGATTTCACGCGTATCACCATCCAAGGAGGAGCATTGGATTCCGGCGGATAGATATAGAGGTCGACTTGTTTGCCTCCCAGGTCGATGAACCGCGTAAAGCACATTTGATAGCCTCCGCCCCAATCTTTCAGAAAAGCGGCGAACTCCTTCTCGATCGCTTCAGCAATTTCGATGGTGTAGACTTTCATGAAGAACAGATGGAGGAAAGAATGAGAGGCAGTTTAAGCCAAGACGAAGTACCATTGGCATACCCTATGAGGGAAATCAAGGCTTTGCCTCGCCATTGCCTTGGCTCGTGAAACGAGCGACGATATCAGCCGTAAGACTCATCAGGTCGATCTCGTCTTCCAACTGGGAAACCAGCCTCACTCTTCCCATGAAGGCGAAGATCAGATTCCCTACACCGAAAAACACCAGCGCAATAGAAAGGGCCATGTTGGCGATATTCAATTGGACATAAATCCCTATCAGAAAAATCAATACGCCCAGAATGGTATAAGTAGCCTGCCCCACAGGTGAGAGCGTATTTATTTTAAGCGATCGAATGTCCTCAGCTGTAATGGGCGTACCCCGTTCCCGGATACGCTGTTGGCAGAGATTTAAGCCAGCCTTGATAATGCGCTTGTACAGATAGGTTTTGCTCATCCCAACTTAATCAATAACCAGTACCCAATAAGTCAACTGGTCCCTCCTCCCAGTCGCAATCCGCTCGGTATACCATAACAAAATCGTTCCACCAGGGATTGGCTTCGGGGTCGTCATCATTTTCGGAATTAACAAAGCGATTCTGAACTCTCTTGGAGCCCAGTTTTTCATAGAATTCGGGAATCTCTGTTTGAAATAGGGAAAGCTTCAGACCCTGTTCATCCAGTCGAGAAAAGGCATCCGTTACAACAGCGACCCCATAGCCATTTCCTCGACGAGCAGGCGAACAAACGACTCCAGCCAGAGCCAAGACCGTCTCGCTCTTCTGCGAATCCGAAAACCGAATCGTTCGATGAAAGGAGTTGCATTGGGCGATAATGGCATCGCCCTCCCAAATGACGTGATGCCGATAGCTTTCGTCATGGCCTTTTTGTCTTTCGAAATAACGCTCAACCCGGCTATCCAGACTTAATGTTTCGTCAGGCCAAACTTCATTCCAAAGTGTCTCGGCTCGACGAACCAAATTCAAATCAATCTCTCCCTTCTTATAGCGTATCACATTCATAGCAATGCGGAAGGAAGCCGTCATTCTCGCCTGCCGCAACACTTTAGGGACCAAAGTTTTCTCTTAGTTATCCGGAATAAGGCGCTTGCCGAATACGACTACGGGATCCTTTTTGTATCCAAGATTTTCATAAAAATCAATGACCTCCAGATTTGTCTCCCGTATCATCAGATTTATCTTCGGGCAGCCTCGTTCCAGCAGCAGTCGCTCTGCTTCCGACATCATCTGCTTGCCAATGCCCTTGTTCTGGAAATCCGGATGCGTTCCAAAGTAATAGATACACCCACGGTGACCTTCGTATCCTGCCATGCAGGTAGCAACTACGGATCCTCCTAGCTCGCCAATCAGAAAAAGCTCAGGCTGCTCGCAAAGCTTCCGCTTGATATCCTCGTAAGGGTCATTATGAGGGACGCGCAACGCGCAAAGCCCCCATAAACGGACAACCGACGCTTCATCTCGCAGTTCATAGGGACGTATCGCTAGTTCATCTTCCATTGCTCCACATCAGGCGCAATTCGAATTGAGACAAACAAGAAACCTCTGGCCTAACCTATTAGTTGAAAGACCGAATCCAATTCTTCATTACAAAAGCGACAAGCCGGAAGGCTTCTTTCGAAGCTCTCCGGCTTGCGTCAGCTCGAATGATCTTCGTTTTACGAAGAGTATCGGTTTTCCGTTGTTTATCAGAGTGGAAGCTATTCGAGCTATGTATCCTATATATCGTCATTTCTAAGGAATCCTTTAAGTGAAGAAGCCCTCTTATTCACTCTAGCAGCCCTCAGTATGTCAGCTTAAGAGGGACTAATAGAGAGCTCATAAAAACGTAACCGTTTCATCTTATTTCCGCTAAATATTGGATATCAGAACCTATCCCAAAACTTGCCTTGGCGCCGCTGAGAGCAGTTTTGGCTAAGAGCAAGGCGTGCTTGAAAAGCGAATACCTATCGGTATTTGTTTTCAAGCAGAACGCGGCTCTTAGCCAAAAGGGCCTCAGCCCCAAGGGGTTGCGCGAGAAACCGCCTGCAGCCGCGTTCGCTTTGGCGAGGATAGGCCTACGGGCATACCCGTAGCCAAAGCAGCCTTGCTGCAGGCGGTTTCTCGCGCAACGGCACTCAAGACAAGGTTTGGGATAGGTTCTAGATACTAAGACTTGCCGTTTGCCGAAAGCGGCATTTTCTACAAGCGCAAATCAATCCTTACAAACAGTGAGCAAAAGACTTTTCAATTGGCTCGACAAGCGAGCAAGCGGCGTCCTTCTTCATCCGACTTCTTTGCCAGGGGAATTCGGAATCGGCACTCTCAACGACCATTGCCGAGACTTCATCGATTTTCTAGCAGCATCGGGATTCTCCTACTGGCAGGTTTGTCCGCTCGGTCCAACCGGCTACGGCGATTCGCCTTACCAATCCTTTTCATCCTTCGCCGGAAACCCCTACCTCATTTCCTTCAACGAACTAAACGCCAAGGAACTGCTGTCGGACAGCATCCTACAAGAGCTTCAAATCCTCCCCACCAGCTTCGTCGATTATGGAGGACTCTACCTAGCCAAATGGCCGGTACTTCGAGCCGTCTACCATCGCTTCGTAACCGAACAAGAGTCTGTACGACCTTATGGCCGCTTCTCTTCCTTTAAAAGCAAACACGCCTCGTGGCTGGATCCCTTCGCCTATTTTCAGGCCCTGAAACAGCGCTTTGAAGGCGCTGCCTGGCCGGACTGGCCAGCCGAGCTTCGAGACTTCGAAAAGGCTCAAAAGAGCAAATTGCGAACCGAGCTAGCTGAGGAAATCGATGCCCAGAAGTTCTACCAATACCTCTTCTTTGGCCAATGGTATCAGATTCGTGAATATGCCAATACTCGAGGTATTCAAATTATTGGCGATGTTCCCATCTTCGTGGCCCTCGATAGTTCAGACGTTTGGCAGAACCAGCATCTATTCCAATTCGATAGGAAAAAAACAAGGCCAACCGCCGTTGCGGGCTGTCCGCCGGACTACTTTTCGGAAGATGGACAGCTATGGGGAAACCCGCTCTACGACTGGGAAGCCTTGCGAGAGGATGACTACAATTGGTGGGCTGAACGCTTAAAGGCCAACTTCGCTCTATGTGACGTAGTACGGATCGATCATTTTCGAGGATTCGATTCGTATTGGAAGATTCCTTACGACTCTAAAACAGCCAAGATAGGGAAGTGGATGGAGGGGCCTGGTATCGAGTTTTTCAAGGTCATGAAAAAGAAGATAAAGTCCTGCAAACTCATCGCTGAGGACCTAGGCGAGCTGACTGAAAGCGTTAGAGAGCTTCGAGCAGCAACAGGGCTCCCCGGTATGGCCATTCTCCAATTCGCCTTTGGAGGCGAAGCAGACAACCTGTATTTGCCCCACAACCTTGAGCGGAACACGATTCTGTACCCAGGTACCCATGACAACGATACAACTATAGGCTGGTATAAATCTATCGACGAAAAGACAAAGGATCATGCGCGGAAATACTATGGCATTAATGGAGAGGAGATATCCTGGGATTTCATCCGTTCGGCCTACCAATCGGTTGCCAACCTCGCCATTATCCCTTTTCAGGATATTCTCAGTTTGGGTAGCGAAGCCCGATTCAACACACCTGGCAAAGCCGAGGGGAATTGGAGCTGGCGCTACAAACCTGAACAACTCGACAAACTTAAAGGCGAAACGAGCTCCTACCTAATGTATCTATCGGAAATATACGGCCGGAGTTGATAAATCGGATCTTCAAGTGGCGGATCGTTTGTATAATCCCTATCAAACGGTCAAATCCGTATCCGGAATGCCATCATCTTCGAAAGACACGAACTGCTCGATGGCGTCGCATATTTTTTCCGTTTCGTCTTCTATTAAATAGTGCCCAGCCAGCGGATACCGAATTTCGGTGGCATGAGGAAGAAAGCGTTTCCAGCGCCTCAGAAAATGGTCGTTAAAGCAAAAGTCCTTTCCTCCCCAAATCAAAGTAGCCGGTTTGTTCCGTAATAAGGGTAGCCCTTTCTCGATTTCCGAAAGCCGACCAAAGCTGGGATGAGATTTGGCCATAGGAATGTCCTTCACAAATTCATAGACAGCACGTCGGTCATTCCAAGTACGATAAGGATAAAGAAAACCGGATTTCACGCGACTGGAAAGACGCCTTTTGTGAACGGCCATCTTAACAGCCTGGCCAGCAAAGCCGTTCATTCCCTGAACAATCAGCTTGCCCAGAATGGGCCAACGGCAGACGGCGATCCGCTTCGGGATGCGAGAATCCGCGAAAGCGGCCGTATTTAGAATAACAATACGCCTCAGTCTTTCCAATCGTTGCAAAGCCATGCCGATTCCGATCGCTCCACCCCAATCATGCACAACAAGATCAAAGCTATCCAATTCTAGCGAATCGACGAGTTCGCCCAGATCGCTAATACGCTGAACTAGACTAAAGTTGTAATCCTTTTGCGGCTTATCAGAGAGCCCGCAACCGATGTGATCGGGGACGATGCAACGAAAATCATCCCTCAATTTTAAAATCGCATTGCGGTAGAAGAAAGACCAAGTCGGATTTCCATGGACCATCACGACTGGATGACCCTTCCCTTCGTCTAGATAGTTCATGGCCAAGCCACACGATAATGTTTTGTAGTTAGGCTGGAATGGATACAGCGACGACCACTCAGGAGGGAGACTTTTAAGCGTCAAAGACATCCTACCACTCAGCTGCCAACATCATGCAATTCAAGCCACTACCTATACCCAGCATGGCAACCTTATCCCCTTTGCTCACAAATCCGTCCTCGCAAGCTTTGGCAAGGGTCAGGGGGAGAGCCGCTGAGCCGGTATTCCCAAACTCGGCAAAAGTGGAATAGTCCTTTGCCGAATCGATTCCCAGAGTTTCATAGAGCAGCTTCTGGTGAGCCACGCCAACTTGGTGGCAAACTACCTTATCAGCAGTGTCATTCGTCCAGTTCACTTTCTCCTTGAAGGCTTCCCAGGTTTTGCTGGCGAGAGCCACACCTGCGTGCAATAACTCCTCGGAATCCGTCTGCATCTCTAATCCGGTTCCCTCCGAGCTCGCGTCCCCTTTGCAAAGATCATTGCTCGATGTATCCGCTTTGCTAACACCTCCAAGCAATCGATGGCCATTGGGGGATAATGATTCATGACAGACTACCGCTGCTACGGCGCCAGCTCCGATAGTCAAATTAGCAAAATAGGGCTTGATTTCCTTACGGTTCAAATGGCGCTCCAATAGCAGTTGAAGCGTTCGCTCCAATAGCGGTTTCCCATTCTCGCCTGAGACAATGATCCCCGCTTTTGCCTGCCCTGTATCGATCATTCCCGATAGGATGCTCAACGCATTCAAAAACCCGAGACAAGCATTCGACACATCGTACAATTGGACATCCTCGCCAAGACCAATCAGTCGATGAACAAAGGAAGCCGTCGCAGGTTCAAGCATGTCACGGCAAACCGAACAATGGATACACACTTCGATATCGCTAGGATTCAAGCCTGACTGCTCCAGAGCCTTTCGTCCTGCCTCAGCGCTTCCATCGGAGGGACGGAAACCGTCGTCCCAAAATCGCCTCTCGCGAATGCCAGTCATCAACTCCAAACGACCCTCTGGAAGTCGAAGGCGTTCGTAGAGCGGAGCTAGCTTTTCCTCAACAAATGCGCTAGTCCACACATGCGGAGGAGCAACGTAGGCCAATGAATCGATAACCGTAGACTGGATACGCACGATCTAAATGAAAAAGTAAAAACGAAAAAGTAAAACGGGAATCGCTTCTCTCAAAAACGTCTTCATTCCTACTTCTTACTTTCTACTTTACCGCTCTCCGGTCTCATCGCCAATTTCACGACTTCGCTATCGAAATAATTGATACCCATTCCTTGATCGAGAACCATGCTCGTTCCGTTCATGCCGCTAGACCGCTCGCTCAGCAAGAATACCACCGCATCAGCCACTTCTTGAGTCTTAAGGGCTTCCTTGCGAAAGGTCAGTTTCTCGCTAAACAGATAGCTCTCAAGA
Organism: Opitutaceae bacterium; assembly: GCA_028281165.1. GTDB lineage: Bacteria > Verrucomicrobiota > Verrucomicrobiia > Opitutales > Opitutaceae > JANQRT01. Next base: position 23,830 of record JANQKI010000202.1, read on the forward strand.
TAGCCAGGGATGCCTGCCGATGCGCTTGTCTTCAAAGTGGCTGGATTGACAGTATTGAAACGAATCTTGGTGTCAGCGCTGAAGGATTTGGCTAAATAGCGAACCGAGGCATCCAAAGAGGCTTTGATTGGAGACATGTATCCATAATTCTCTGCCGTGATAGTCAAAGAAGAAATGCTAATAGAAACAACGGACGCCTCATTGTGCAGGTGCGGCTTGAATGCATTGGCCAGCTCGACCAGCGAAAAACTGGAAATGGCGGTGGCTTGAAGATAGTCTTCCCGTTTTGTTTCGTGGAACGGCTTAAAGCCTTCTTCGTAGTTCGCGAAAGCGATAGAATGAACGATACCATCTATTTTGCCATAGTTTGCCGAGACAGTCTTGGCCAAGTCTTCAATTTGATCTCTATTCTCAACATCGCAAACATGAATTGGCTTTCCATCAAGCAGCTTGGCCAAGCTTTCTTTCCGGGCTTCCGTACGCACGCTGTAAATGACTTCGGCTCCCTCTTCCTCCAGCGTTTTAGCCACATGCCAAGCCACGCTTTTTCGATTAGCGACGCCCATCACCAAAATGCGTTTTCCTTCAAGATTGAGAAAGCTCATTCCCTTAAATCGCTAGGATTGATTTGGTTCTATCTTGTTGACAGCCACGCTAAACGAAACCGTCATCACCTTCTGGTTATTCCCGTTACTCACACTACCGTCTAGAAAGACGAATTTCCCTACATGTTCTTTGTATTTGACGGTTATATACAAATCGTCACCTGGACGAACGGCGTTCTTGAAACGAGCTCCGTTTATCTTCGTGAGCACAGGAACCTGATCCGAATCGGAATTCATCTTGTCAGCATATAGTTTGGAGAGAAAGACGGCTCCCGCTTGAAAAACAGCTTCCGAAATAAGCACGCCCGGCATAATCGGATTTCCTGGATAATGTCCCTGGAAAAAATCCTCGCTTCCATCGACATGTTTTTTAGCAACTAGCTGCTTGTCGTCTTGTTGAAGAATTTCGTCGATAAACAGAAAAGGAGGTCGATGAGGTATTGCCTGCAGTACTTCGTTGGTAGCCATAAGAGAGAATCCAAATTCTTGTTACGCGACATTAAAAGCCGAAGGCGAGACGCATCGACGTCTCAGATCAGCCAATAGCTTGTCTACTTTGTTGGCCACTATGACCCCGTAGTTCATCGTTCCCAGCCAACCTGACATGATAATGCCAACCGAGCCGGCGTGATACAAGCCCTGTATCTGATCAGGCAGTTCCATCGAACATTTCAATCCCTCGAACTTCGTCCCAAACGAAGTTCCTCCAGGGTGTCGCGTATAATAATTTATAGTACGAGGCGTAGCCGCTTCCAGATGATCGATTTTGGAACGTACACCTGGAAGGAACCGTTCCAATGCCACAAGCGATTCCTCGATCAGACGCTGCTTTTCTCTTTCGTAAGCATCGTCGTCCAAACTGATCCAGTCCTCGTATCTAGAATTTAACGACGCGACAATCGTATATCGATCACTTCCTGGCCTCGTTTCCGGATAATAGACGGAAAAGGTGCGACTCGTTGTTTGCAGATCGTTTAATTCTTCGCTAGAAAACTTGTCGGCATCCGAAGTAAAGACGAGATCCCCGATATTCTCGATTGTCTCCCCTTTCCTGATACCCATGTATACCTGGCAAGAGCTGGTGTTAACACGTACTGCTTGAATCTCGTCGATGTATTTTCTCGAGAAAGCCTGCTCTCCCACCAGGTTTTCGACAGTCGTCAGCACGCTAGCATTGGAAACGACTGAGCGACAGCGAATCACCTTCCTGTTATCAGGTTCGTTTTCGCGGGTGCGACCTTTTGCAACAACACCAGCAACCTCTCCATTTTGGACGCGTACTGACTCGACCAATACATTCTTCCGCAACTCGACTCCATTCCTCTGCATTTCATCAACCATTTTTCCAATAAGCAGATCCGTCCCGCCTTGAAAAGTGAAGACGCCCTTGCTCATGAAGTTGGAAAACACAATGCCATAGGTAATGGCTGGATCGTTGATGGTCGAACCATTCGCGTAGGAGATCGGCTCCATCAGCAGACGATGGACATCGTCGCGACCAGGGAAGAACTCTTCGAATAGCTCCTTAGTCGTGCGCTTGTCGTCGTCATAGAAATTCATTTTGCGCAGGTGATTGTAGAAGCCCTCTACCTGCTCAAGCTCGAGACCAAATTCCTCTACCAGAATCCGCGTGAAATCCTTTCGGTCAAAGGTTGTCCACACGTTGAACTGAGGATTTACGAAACGCACATCCTTGAGCTGCACAATCGAATCAGCGATCTCCTTGGTCCAATATTTGCGACAGGATTTGACCATTCCGTACGGAAACCCATGCAAAGAGATATCGAAAATATGCTTTCCTGGCCGTTTGAACCAGGTGGCCAATCCACCGAATTGATAGTGGTGCTCGAGAAGCAGAACCGAATGCCCGCATTTGGCTAAAACATTGGCGCTTGTAAGGCCTCCTAAACCGCTGCCGATCACCACGACATCGTACTCATCCTTCACGCCTTCCAGCCAGTCTTTAGCCATAAGGGGCGCAGTGAAGAAACCTTTGACCAGGTTGACAACCCTCAATTTCGAAGCATTCCTTACCCCTCAATCAAGTAAAAGCAGGAGCTAGGTGAGCCCTAACCATCTAGCTATCAGCCTTTTTTCTCCTTGCCAGGGCCAAGCGCCCTCCTCAGAACCGACCGCCTATGAGCAAAACACGAGTCAGATTTGAAACCAATGCCGGGACCATCGAGTTTAAGCTCTACCCGGAAGCTGCTCCAAAAACCTGCGAAAATTTCACGACCCACGTTGAAAACGGCTACTACGATGGCATCATCTTCCATCGAGTCATACCAGATTTCATGGTTCAAGGCGGCGATCCAACCGGAACTGGAAGAGGCGGCGAATCTATTTGGGGCAAGCCCTTCGAAGACGAATGCACCCCCGATCTTCGATTCGATAAAACCGGTCTACTTGCCATGGCCAACGCCGGCCCTGGCACCAACGGCAGCCAATTCTTCATTACCACAGCCAAGACTCCCTGGCTTAACATGCGCCACACCATCTTCGGCGAGGTTGTCGAAGGCTACGACATCGTACAAGCCATCGAACAAACAGCTACCGATGGCGGCGACAAACCCGTCGAAGAACAGAAGATCGTAAAGGCGACAGTGGTAGATTAAGCGGATCGAAATATACAGTCCGCCTGCATTCCTAGAAGCCAATTCAAGGTGGAACGCGGCCTCCGGACGCGTTCTGAGCGAGCCAAGACGTCCCGCTCCACCTATAGAAAGAGGCGAATTCTAACATTGAAATCGCCCTTTATGCTCACTGTGTGGATATCGTGGAATCCAACTATCCTCGGAATCTTTGCCACAAAATTCCGCCGTGGGTAAAAAGTGGCTCTGTCTTTCATATTCGGATACGAGTTTCCAAGCGATGGGCAGACAGTTTGATAGATAAATCTTTAGCCCCGCAAGTATTCGAAAGCGTCATTTTCTATCAACAGCAAGAAATCTGGAACTACAGCTTATTCCTGTTAATGCCAGATCACTTGCATGCCCTTTTGTCGTTCAATCCAGAAAGGAAAATGAGCACTGTGATTGGAAGTTGGAAGAGCTACTTAACTAAAAATAGGGGCATTAAGTGGCAAAACAACTATTTCGACCACCGAATCAGAAATGAGGCTGAGCTAACGATAAAGTACCAGTACATTTTGAATAATCCAGTAGCAAAGGGCCTCTGCAAAGAAGTGGAGACATGGCCTTGGAAATTAGAAATCAGAGAACTTTGAGCTTCGGATTATAAATAGGTGGAACGCGGCCTCCGGACGCGTTCTGAGCGAGCTCGGAGGCCGCGCTCCACCTATAAAATGGCTACGCTGCGAAAAACTCCTCTATCCGTTCGAACACTTCATGACTCGCTTCATGTCGCCGAACACTCAATACATCCTCTAGTTTCTCTAGCTGACGTGACATCTGTTCCAATCGCGCATCTTCCTTTACCCGCAGCCAAATCCGGCTTCGAGACTCGTCCCTCGTGGGCATACAAAGGATGCCATCGACATTGAAAACACGGCGAGCGAAAAGACTCGTCACATGCATGATAACACCAGGATGATTATTAACCGTAAGCTCCAATACTGTATTCGCTTTCATAATATAAATCCCAATTCATACTTCATAATTCAAACTCTCCCCTCACGCATGCAGCATCTCCTTGTTCGCCGCCCCAGGAGGAACCATGGGATAAACGTGATGCTCAACGGCTTGCGGAACGTTAATCAAAACCGGACCAGATCTTCGCAGCGCATTGGCCAATGTAAGCATTGGATCGATACAATCCCCTAAATCCAGAGCTTCCATGCCAAACCCTTGGGCAATCGCCGCAAAATCAACGGGCTTTGCGTATTTCGAGGCGAAAATCCGCTTGCCGTAGAAAAGATCCTGTTGCTGGTGAACCAGTCCGAGAGAATTGTTGTTGCAAAGAATAATCTTAACGTTGGCGTTTTCCTCTACCGCTGTAACCAACTCCTGGATATTCATCAGCAAGCTGCCATCGCCGGTAAAGCAAACAACCGTGGCATCTGGCCTTTCCAAAGCGGCCCCGATAGCGGCAGGCAAACCAAAGCCCATCGTTCCCAATCCACCGGAGGTGAGCCACTGCCTTGGCTTTTGGAACGGGAACATTTGAGCCACCCGCATCTGATGCTGTCCAACGTCCGTCGTAATGCAG
>JANQKI010000229.1 GCA_028281165.1 Opitutaceae bacterium
CATGGACTGCAAGGATCTAGACGAAGCCCTCGCATACGCCGCCAGAATTCCAGGGGCGAAATATGGCTCCATCGAAGTTCGCCCCATAAAGAAATTCGAATAGCATGTCGAGAGATTGAGGGGCGACGAAGAAAGGCAGGCCAGCGCCACCATAGAGCGAACTGTCCGTGAGGAATGGAGCCGAACGCTCTCCGCACTGGTTTACCGAATACGTGATTTCCAGTTGGCTGAAGACGCTTTGCAGGATGCCATCGTTGCAGCGTGGAAAAACTGGCCGAAAAGGGGCATTCCCAAGCAGCCCAGAGCATGGCTTTTTCAAACGGCTCAACGCAAAGCGATCGATCAAATTCGTCGTCGAGAAAATTTCGAAGCGAAACGGTCCCAAATCGAGCTGATTTCCAAGCTTCAGCAAAAGGACCATAAGGAAGATTTGGATACGGAAATTCCAGACGAGCGTCTTCGCTTGATTTTCACTTGCTGCCACCCTGCCCTCGACAGAAAGAGCTGTGTCGCCCTAACGCTTAGAGCAGTGGGTGGTTTGCAAACGAAAGAAATCGCTCGAGCCTTTCTGTCAGAAGAAGCGACTATGGCTCAACGGCTCACGCGGGCTAAGAGAAAGATTCGCGATGCGGGGATTCCCTATCGCGTTCCTCCAGCGGAGCTTTGGCCAGAACGTATGGAGGCCGTGTTAGCGGTCATCTATTTTATCTTCAATGAAGGCTACGCAGCGTCATCGGGTAAAGAATTGCTGCGAACCGATTTATGCGAAGAGGCGATCCGTCTAGCCCGTGTTCTGCAGGGGCTCGCTCCAGACGAACAAGAAGCGGGAGGATTACTTGCTTTAATGCTTCTCCATCATGCTCGTCGCTCTGCCCGTAAAACGAAGAAAGGCGAATTCATTCCACTGGAAGCTCAAGACAGGCAAGCTTGGCATCGAGAGCTCATCGAGGAAGGCGATCGCATTCTACGCCAGGCTCTGGAAGGGAGATCGATTGGTCCCTATCAGATTCAAGCCGCCATTAGCGCCATACACTCTCACGCGGAAGACTGGCAATCTACGGACTGGCCGCAAATCGCTCAACTCTATCGGAGGCTTTACACGCTTAAACCATCAGCCGTTATTCGGCTGAACGAGGCTGTCGCCATTTCAATGATACAAGGACCAGAATCTGGACTCAGCATCTTGAATGATATAGAATCCGAGGGGCTTCTCAAAAGCTACCAGCCCTTCTATGCAGCAAAAGCTGACATGCTGAGACGAGCGGAACGGTTTGAGGAAGCCATTGCAAGTTATCAAATCGCTTTAGAAAAGAGCGACAATTTACAGGAACGAGAATTCCTCCAAAAACGAATCAAGGATTTGAACAAGAAATAGGAGGGTTAGGGACGACCTGTCTGAGCGACTGTCCAAAAAGTCTCTTTCAAGAGGATGTTTCTACACTGCTGGTTCGAGACGTATCCTATTCTCAATGCGCTGCGAATCGGCCCCGTTGGAGTTCCGCCTTTAGGCGGCAGGATGGGTTGTTGGGACCGCCTAAAGGCGGAACTCCAGCGAAAACCTGTTGCCACGTTTAGTTGACGCTCCCGCGACACGCGAAACTAACGGTCGCGTATACAATCCTTTTGATACCCTCCAATATCCGATTTCTGTTTTATGGGACAGTCTCTGAAAAATAGACGGAAATATTTCGATAAAATCGTAACTATGTCGAATAGGGAAATCGCCAATCGTCTATTCAGTGAAAAAGGCGAAAACAACGCCGAAAACTTAACCTTCTAAAGAAAGACAATCACAATGGGAAAATATGGATACAACAAAGGCGACTTCGGATGGAACGAATATTCAGCTGACGATCCGTCCGCAGCGGTCGCATTCTACAGCAAGATCTTTGGCTACGATGTCGAGGAAATGGATATGCCAGACGGCAAATACAATGTCCTATCCGTGGGTGAAGAGAAACTAGGAGGCATCATGGCCAAGCCCGCCGAAGCCTCAGGAGCCCCGAATGCCTGGATGCCCTATATCACAGTCGAAAACGTAGACGAAACGGTTGCCAAAATCGAAGCCGAAGGCGGCAAAATCATCGCTCCTCCTATGGATATTCCAGTACCTGACGGCCCCAGGCTTTCGGTGGTACAGGATCCCTTTGGAGCCACTTTGGGAGTCATCACCTACGTCGTTGAAACAGCGGGATCTTAAAGAGCATTTACCACGGAGAGCACGGAGGTTATGAAACCGTAGAACTCGG
>JANQKI010000237.1 GCA_028281165.1 Opitutaceae bacterium
TTAAGGCCAGAAGAGACGATGAAGACATCCCCCGCCCTCGGGCCTAACATTATTTCTCGACCCTCGTAGATTGCACGATCCGTATTCGATATTTCGATATAAACAACGGCTCGTTTACCGGTTCGCAGAACAGAGGAAGCGGGAACCACTAGCGGAGCTTCAGTATCCTTATTTTGAATATAGCCCAGTTCTTCGGCAGGAATAAGATCCATGCCGCAAACATCGCACTGACCAGGGCCATCCTTAACGATTTCCGGGTGCATAGGACTGATCCACTTGCCCGCAAACTCGGGAGCAAAAACATTACCCGCCTGAGCGATCCGCGAACGCGCGACAGCCTTGGCGAACATTCCAGGCTTTAGTTTTCCATCCGTATTGGAGACATTGACACGAATTGAAGCGGTCCTGGTTGAGCGATCCAGTTCAGGCTCGATAAAGGCGATCTGCCCATGGAAGGTATCGCCTGGATACGCCTCCACTCCAAACTCCACGTTCTGACCGAAGCGCAGCCAAGCGAGATCCGACTCGTAGGCATCAAGCTGCAGCCAGAGCACATCCAGGTCTACGATCTTAAACAAGGGCTGACCTGTCTGAAGGTAATCCCCCTCATTGATCTTCTTTTGGATAACGACACCGCTTATGGGAGCTTTAAGTTCAAATCGATCACTCGCCTTTCCCGTTTCCAGGATCGTTTCTATCTGTTCGGGCAGCAAATCCCACAACCTCAGTTTCTCTCTAGCGGCATTTGTAGCCGAACTGTCAGGATTAAATCGATACGCGGCTAGCAGTTCGCTTTGAGCGGCCAGCAATTCGGGACTGTAGACAAGCGCGAGGTGGTCCCCCTCTTTAACGCGTACACCGGTAAAATTGACGAACAACTCGTCGATGCGAGCTGGGAAGCGAGCTGTTAGCGATCGGACTTTCGTCTCATCATAGTCCAGCTTTCCGACTAAGCGAATCTCGGCTTCAGGAAATCGTCGCTCCACGCGACTGGTCTGAATGTCGGCTAAGGCTCGCGCGCTTTGGCTCATGCTAAGTTCGCGAGGACCCTCGCCCAATGAACCGGTTTCGACGGGAATAAGATCCATTCCACAAATCGGACAGTCGCCAGGACCCGGTTGTTGAATCTGAGGATGCATCGAACAGGTCCAGGTTTCGGGAACACTCGAATGATCGTGGTTAGCATGCGGATCCACCGCCACAGAAGGAGCCGTCCAACGACCCAGGAGAAAAACAATCAAAAGGAGAGCAATGCCTCCAAAAATTAAATACGTTTTTGAATTCATACTAATTGAATTTGATAACCACAGAATGCGCAAAAGTCACAAAAGACTTATGTTGACGCTAAAGAATAAATAAAATCAGATTTCATTTTGTGCCTTTTTGTGGTTCATTAAGATTCTAATTTCAGTTGAGCCAAAGGCCCCCAGAAAGAGTGGCTAGTTTCCAGCGGGCGAGCCAGGCATCTGCTGCCGCCCGCCAGTATTCGGTTTGCAACGCCAATAAAGATCGATCGCTTTCGATGAGATCGAGAATGCTTGCTTTCCCTGACTGGTAGCTCGCTTCGGTAATCTCCTGAGCCTGGCGAGCCAAAGGAAGTAATTTCGTCTCGTATCTTTGAATACGAGCTTGGGCGTCCTCCAGTTTGGCAATCCAAGAACGCCCTTTACTGAGAAGCAGCAATTTCTGGTCTTGAATCTGGGCCGACACCGCTTCTTTCTCCAAAGAAGCCTGCAGCGAGACCGCATTATTTGCTTTTCCCCAAATGGGAAGCGACACGCCTACCATCATAGCCCAAGGATCCTTGCCGCTACCGGTCAAAGTCGGATTAAGGGCATCATCCGTTCGTATGTAATTTAAACCTACCGTGAAATCAGGTTGCCGAGCGAGTTCAGCCAGGCGTTGACGCGCTTCGGAACTGGCTTCCAAGGAACGCAGCATTGCCAAGCGTGGGGATTGGCCACGAATCGTAGTGAGCCACAGATCGGCGTTGCTTTGCAAAGAAGCTGGAGCTGTCCAGTCCAACACAGGGATGCCTAGTGGTTCAGGTCGTCCCAGAGACCGTTCTAGTTCATAGCTGGCAGCGAGCCTCTCCGTCTCCAACTCTTGCTTACGATCATCGAAGCGTTCGATTTCAAGTTGAAGTCGCAGGAGATCGCTTAAATCCGACCCCGACTTCACGCGGTTTTCGACGACAGATTCTAGACGTCTTAGCAGGACTAGATTCTCGTCATTCATGGCAATCGCCTTGTCCAAAAATCGAAGGTGCAGCATCTGCTCTGCTAGTTCATCCACCAGGTCTAGCTGCTGGCTTGCATAGGAATGCCAGAGCATTTCGGCATGAGCGCGAGCGACGTCTCGTTTTCGAGCCAGCTTTCCCAGCCAAGGCAACGGCTGTTGTAGCATGATGGCCTGCTCTTGAGGTCCGGTCCGTGTTTGGACAGACTCGACGAAGTGAGTGAGTTGAATCTTTGGATTAGGCAAGGAAGCAGCCGAAACGATACTTTGCTTGGCCCCTGCGTAACGCTTGTCTGCAGCGAGAATGGAAGGATTGTTGGTCAATGCCTCCTGTATCAACGAGCCAACGACAGGTTTGCCGATCAGATCTCGAGCAGCATCCTCCGGCTTCTCAGCCGAAAGATTTGAAAGGTACGCCAGGAGGACTGCTGATACCAGCAGTCCAGACGTAAAGGGCCTTTGATTGATATGTCTGAATGTATTCATTGATTCGATGCAATAAAGCGACAGCCGAAAGACAGATTTGCCTCAGCAAACCCAAGCAAAGAAACGGAACGCCCGAAAAGACCATTCCGGTTTAGTCGCTAACGAAAAAGCGACTTCTAGATCGAATCAAAGGATGTAGACGCAATAAGCCTGAGCAACGGATCCACCAACCATCGAAAGGCTGACGCGCCTCAGAAGCTGAGTCGAATCGATGGCCAGTTTAGTTGGTGAAAAGTCAAGAGAAACGGGCAAAAGAGCTATGAGATAATCGCCAGGCTTTTGCAGGAAGTCGCCCAAATCGGAATGGGGAATCTTGGAGAGCTGATCTGCCTTGTGCAGGCACTCTCCATGGCTTTGCGAATCCTCGTTAGACGAGCTTTGCTCTGAAGAGCCGTGCTCACAGCAAGAATGGTCGGCAGCCATGGTCGTTTTGGCGCCTGTCGGCTGTGAAAAGTAGCCAAACGAAAGGCAGCAACAAAGCGGACTCGCAATGGCTGCCACAAGTAGAAAGGCGACTGCTTTCGGGAGTTTCACTATAAAAAATCCTAGTTAAAGATTATCGGATGGGAAGTCAAAAGGCTCCAACAAGACTACGCGGAAATGCAGGAGGCGCATGCGATTAAAGCAACTAAAAGCAAGATGGGAACGCCTAGGGCTCGTTGCTCAGCACTGTGTGCAGCCTCTTTTCGAATAACAAAAATCTGAAAAAACTTGTGAAAACGAGCGAGATCTTTTTCGTATGCCCACTCTGAATCATTAGCCAGCAATGGCTAAGATTTAGGGCCGCATCTCCCTTCTCCTCGCAACGCTTTATTTATGTATCGCATCGCCATTTTCCTCATTCTTTTCGGAACGTGGATGGTTTTTTCCGGACTGTTTGACGCCTTTCATCTTACGCTTGGCATCATTTCCTGCCTCATTGTCACACTCATCTCCTCGAGCTTTTTCTTTGAGAATCGGGAAGCGGGAATCGGCCAGCGACTGCAGCAAATCCTTCGCATTCCTGGCTACTTGATATGGCTGCTGTACCAAATCGCCCTCTCCAACCTGCACATACTTAAATTGGCTCTAACACCGGGTGACCTGAAGGGAGTAGACCCTTCGCTAGTGCGAGTGAAAACGAAGCTGAAAACCGATTTTGGCAAATACGCCCTGGCCAATTCGATAACGCTTACTCCTGGAACCATCACCATCGAGCTGGACGATGACGAGCTCCTCATTCACTCGATCAGCGAACAGACCAAATCCGGCGTGTTGGATAACACTATGGAGAAAAAGGTCTCCAAAGTCTTTGAAGGAGGCCACTCTTAGACCATGGAGCTGTTTTTCGAAAACGCCGGGATTGTCCTCATGGCCATGATGCTGCCTATGCTCTACCGCATCGTTGTAGGCCCAACGGCTATCGATCGGATCGTGGCGGTTAACGTTATTGGAACGAAGACCACGGTCCTTCTCGTATTCATCGGCATGATCTTCGGTCGCGTAGAAATGTTTGTGGATTTCGCCCTCACCTACGCTCTCCTGAATTTCATCGGTTCGCTCGCGGCCGCTCGCTACTTGGATCGCGTCAACCCCAACCAGCCCATTTCTACTATCGAAGCGGAAAAATAGCCCATGGTATTAAACATCATCTGCATCGTTTTGGTTTGCCTCGGCTTGTTCTTCTTTTTGGGAGGAGCCATTGGCATCATCCGCTTTCCCGACTTCTACACTCGCATGCATGCCGCCGGCAAGGGCGACACCATGTCCATCTTCCTCATTTTCGTTGGCGTCGCCATTTATCAACTACAAGACTTCAGCCTGGCCAACGTTCTAGTGGCGGGAAAAATTCTCTTCATCACCGTCTTCATCATGATTACCAGTCCTACTAGCACCCATGCTCTCATACGAGCCGGACTGGAAGAAGGGCAGAAAGTCTGGACGCGCAAAAACCGGAAGGGAGACGAGAGCGAATGATCTGGGCCTTCGACCTCATACTTCTGGTTTTCCTGGTCATCACAGCCATCATTTCTTTGCGGACCAAGGATCTGCTGAGCGCTAGCATGATCTTCGGCGTCTACAGCTTTCTCATGTGCTTGCTCTGGGCCGAGATGGAGGCAGTCGACGTAGCCTTTACCGAAGCCGCGGTGGGGGCAGGAGTGAGCGCGGTATTTCTCATTGCCACCGTTCTTCGAACCTCAAGGAGATCATCGGATTGAAAATTCTAGGACTCATCGCCGTCATCTTAACCGGAGGCCTGCTGCTTTCGGCAGTGCACGACTTTCCCGATTGGGGCGACACGACGTCGCCTGCCAGTAGCTATCGTCTTTCCCAATATTACATAACCGAGACGATTCATGTAACGGCCGTACCCAACATGGTGACCGCGGTCTTGGCTGACTTTCGTGGATACGATACCATGTTCGAAACGGTGGTGATCTTTACCGCGGGCATTGCCATCATCGGCGTTCTTCGTCGATACGGACCTGGACCGAAATTAGCCGCCCCCAAAGAGACTATCACCAAGGAGAAGCCGGACTTGATCATCACTACCACTTGTCGGCTGCTCATCCCCATCATTCAGATTTTCGCTCTCTATGTCATAGCCCACGGACACCATAGCCCAGGAGGCGGCTTCCAGGGCGGCGTGATTTTCGGGGCTAGCTTTATCTTGCTCGCCTTGGCCAAGGATCTCCAAACCGCCCAAAAATGGGTGCCCGAAAAGCGAGTACTGAAACTGGCGGTCATTGGCATCTTCATCTACGCCGGATTCGGCTTGGTGGCCATGCTCTTCGGAAGCAATTTCCTGGATTACAGTGTTCTACACCCGATTATGCCGGCCACCGATTCGATCATGGCTCGATCTCATAGCATGCTCGGCGTGGAAATCGGCGTGGCCTTCACCGTGACGGCCATCATGTTCTCCATCTACTCGAACCTCGCCTCGCACGGCGATTTGAAGGAGGGTCTCTGATGCTCGAATCTCTGTCTCCAAGCTTTAACTACTGGATCTATATCATCATTATGATGATCGGGCTCTACGCTATGATCTCGAAGAACAACTTCGTGAAGAAGCTGATCGGCATGTCTATTTTCCAAACAGCCATCATCCTCTTCTACGTTTCGATCAGCGTAAAGGATGGATCCACCATTCCCATTCTCTACCACGACCAGATCCATGCTGGGCATGGGGAGCATCACGAAGCCGGGCACGGCGATCATCACCAAGCATTGGATACGCATGCCGAAGACCGTCATGATTCCCATGCAGAACGTGGAGATGCTGTGGCAGGATCACACTATCCGGATCTAATTATCCAGCCAGACGATTTCTCAAATCCCCTACCTCACGTTCTCATGCTAACAGCTATTGTGGTTGGAGTCAGTACCCTTGGAGTCGGTCTGGCCATAACGCAGAAGCTCTACGGAGAATTCGGCTCGATCGAAGAGAGCGAAATTCTGGATACGATTAAGTCTAGTAATGATTGATCAGGCTCCGGCTCTCATACTCCTTATCCCTTTCCTGGCTGCCATCATCGTAGCCCTGATGGGCTTTCGTTTCCGATCTCTCTGCTATCCGCTGGTCCTGCTTAGTATGGCGGGTTCGGTCTGGGCCAGTATCGCCACGCTGCTCAGCGTCCTGGAAGGCGGGGTTATCCGCTACCACCTGGGAGGATGGGAACCGCCCTTCGGCATCGAGCTGCGCATCGATGGGCTCAACGCTCTCGTCGTCGTCGTCGTATCCAGTGTTTCCCTACTAGCAGCGATCTATTCGAGAAGAACCGTTCTGGCGGAAAACGGGGATAAGATTTCTCAATTCTATTCGCTTTTTCTGCTGCTGGCGACCGGTCTGCTGGGCATGGTTCTAACGGGAGACGCCTTCAATCTTTACGTGCTTATCGAAATCGCGGCCCTCACCAGCTATGCCCTAATCGCCATGGGGCCCAAAAGAGCGACCCTGGCGGCCTACAAGTACGTCATCATGGGAACCATCGGCGCCTCGTTCTATCTTCTCGGCGTCGGCTACCTTTATATAAAGACGGGTTCGCTCAATATGGTGGATATCCAGGAGCAGCTGGTAGCGCGCGACTTGGCCGGCTCTCCCGCCATCATGGTTTCCTTCATTCTCATCACCGTTGGGGTCTGGATCAAGATGGCATTCTTCCCGCTGCACGCCTGGCTGCCCAATGCCTATTGCTTTTCGCCGACCACTTCGAGCTGCATTCTCGCCCCTCTGGTCACCAAGGTTATGGTCTACGTGATGGTCAGAATGATGCTGACCGTGTACGGCGCTGAATACACTTTCGCTCACCTCGACTGGAGCCGAATCATTGTCTGGATGGCAGTAGTAGCGATTCTAGCGGGATCCATTTCCGCTCTCGGCCAAACCAATCTGCGCAAGATGCTGTCTTTCCTAATCATCGCGGAAGTCGGCTACATGGTAGGCGGCGTTTGGCTAGCCGAGGAAATGGGGATGGTAGGCTCCATTTACCATATCATAAGCGACGCCTTCATGACGCTCTGCGTTTTCCTCTTCGCAGGTATCATCATTTCCAAGACAGGCAAGACTGATCTGAATGCCTTGGACGGCATGTTCAAGAAAATGCCTCTCACCATGACTGGCTTTCTGGCCGGGGCCTTTTCGCTTATTGGAATTCCTCCTACAGCCGGGTTCTTCAGCAAGTGGTATTTAATTCAGGGCGGCATTAATTCCGGTCGCTGGGAATACGTGGTGGCATTGCTTATTTCCAGTTTGATCAACGCAGTCCTTTTCTTCCGCATCATCGAGATCGCCCACTTCGGGGTAAAGCCAGCGGAAGGGCACAGCCACCACCATTCCGACGGACACGACAAGATCTCCGAGGCTCCGCTATCCCAGCTGATTCCTCTTCTAGGTACTGGCGCTCTGCTTCTTATCATAGGACTCTATAACAAGGACATCGTCGCTGTCATCTCCGACTTTCTAAGCAGCTCAAATCTAGGGGGCGGTATTCGCTAAGCCACGACAATGACGACTATCGAAAGCTTCACTCCCGTCTGGGCTTGCATTGTTTCCCTGCTAGCGGCGATTCCCATCGTCTTCTTTGGCAAGTCTCCCAACCTGCGGGAAGGATCGACTTTCGTGGCAGGATTCATAAAACTAGCCTTGGTCGTTTCCATGCTGCCTACGATCCTAAGCGGCTCCACCATCGAGTATACGCTTTGGGAAATCGTGCCCAATCTCAAGATCGCCTTTAGGGTGGACGGACTGGGCATGCTTTTCGGTCTGGTAGCCTCGTCGCTTTGGATTCTTACCTCGTTGTACTCAATTGGATACATGCGAGGCTTGAAGGAGCACTCGCAAACGCGCTTCTACGCCTTCTTCGCCGTATCGCTTTCCGCCACCATCGGCGTCGCTTTCTCCGCTAATCTCTTCACGCTTTACCTCTTCTACGAGATGCTGTCGCTGGCTACTTATCCGCTGGTCACGCATCACCAGGACAAGGAAGCTCGCACGGGCGGCAGAACCTATCTCACCTATCTGCTCAGCACCTCCATCGGCTTCGTGCTGCCGGCCCTGATCTATGTATTCATAAAAACCGGCAGCAGTCTCGATTTTTCCGGCAATGGATTCCTGGAAGGCCACATCGGCTCCAGCGAAGCCGTGATCCTTCTTCTGCTCCTCACCTTCGGTTTCGCCAAGTGCGGCCTCATGCCGTTCCATTCTTGGCTGCCGGGGGCCATGGTAGCGCCAACGCCGGTCAGCGCCCTGCTGCATGCCGTGGCAGTGGTCAAAGTAGGCGTCTTTTGTATCCTACGGGTTGATACAGGCGTCTTTGGCATCGAATATCTAATTACGGAGAATCTGGGCGTCATCGTCAGTTGGATAGCCGCTTTCACCATCGTCGTCTCTTCGCTCATCGCCCTCACGCAGGATAACCTGAAACGCCGTCTGGCCTTCTCTACGGTGGGCCAGCTGTCCTATATTATCCTAGGCGTGTCTCTCCTGACGCCGCAGGGTCTGACGGGCAGCATGATGCACATCAGCATGCACGCTTTCGGCAAAATCACTCTCTTCTTTTGCGCGGGAGCGATATTCCAGGCCACTGGCAAGAAATACATTAGCGAGATGGTCGGGCTAGGCAACCGCATGCCCATAACCATGATCGCCTTTTTCATTGGGTCGATAAGCGTCATCGGCCTGCCTTTAGGAGGAGGTTTCTGGAGCAAGTTCTACCTTCTTTGGGGCACGGTCTCCGGCGGCCAATTCGCGATGCTGATCGTACTGCTGATCAGCTCGTTTCTCAACGCGGCCTACTTCTTCCCGATCGCCTTCAAGGCTTTCTTCTGCAAGCCCGAGGAATCCTTGTTCGAAAAGAAATTCCAAGAGGCTCATCCCTGCTCGGTCATCGCTCTATCTGTCACAGCTATCGCCTCCATAGCCCTTTTCATCTATCCAGAACCTTTCTTCTCGCTGGCGGAGATGGCCGCCAGCGTATACCTGAACTCGAACTAAACAGCGCGCCATGGAAAAGCCACTACAGGAGCTCAAGCATGAAGCAATACCAGGCTACAAGCCGGCCTTCATGGTCATCATGACTCTTTTCGTCATTTATCTGGCGATCATCATCCTCATGGCTCCCGACGGAGGAGCAACCCACGGGCACCACTAGAAAGTCGAATACACGAAGACCGAAAATCGCCATGGACAGCCAGGACAAGACAGAAAAGCTATCGAAGAACGTGAAGCGTATCGTTTACGGCCTATTCGCCCTTTGCGTCGCCGTCTTTCTTGTCGACTTCCTCTTCCTTCTCGAGCGATTCGACAAGCACGCCCTTTACGAGTGGGAAAACTGGCCGGGCTTTTACGCTGTATTCGGCTTCGTGGCCTGCGTGCTGCTCGTATTGATTTCCAAATACATTTTGCGACCACTGGTGAAAAGAGACGAGGACTACTATGAATAGCGCCCCTCCACAATTCATTCTACTACTGGGCGCCCTGCTGATCCCTCTTCTCAAGGGGAAGCTGAAAGCGGCTTACATGCTGGCCCTTCCGCTTCTGGCTTTCTACAGCTATTTGCAAATGGAGGTGGGGACCTACTGGACCTACGAGATTCTCAATTTCGAGCTCGTTTTCGGTCGAGCGGACAAGCTGAGTCTGCTTTTCGTAAACGTGTTCACGGTCGCCGCTTTCATAGCGACCCTCTACAATCTGCAGTGCAAAAACAATCTCGAGTACTTCGCCGGGTTTCTCTACGCCGGCTGCGCCATTGGCATGGTCCTGGCAGGCGACATGATCACCATGTTCCTATTTTGGGAAATGCTGACCACGGGAGCTTTCCTACTCATCCTGTGCCGCAGGACCAAGGAGTCCCTAAGCGCGGCCTTACGCTACGCGCTGGTTCACGTGGTCGGGGGCCTCATTCTCTTTGCTGGCATCGTGCTACGCCTGAAGGAAACCGGATCAGCGGAGTTCGGCCATATCGGACTCGATGGTCTTTCCTCTTATCTTATCTTCATCGGCTTTGGTCTGAATTGCGCCTGGCCAGTGCTTCATGCCTGGCTACCGGACACATATCCGGAAGCGACCATTGGCGGCGTTGTTTTCATGGCGACCTTCACCACCAAAGGGGCCGTCTACGCGCTGATGCGCGGCTACGGGGGCGAGCCCTCGCTGATATGGATCGGCATGGCCATGGCCACTTTTCCGATCTTCTACGCGGTGCTGGAAAACGATTTGAGGAAGGTCTTGGCCTACAGCTTGATCAATCAAGTTGGCTTCATGGTGGTCGGCGTGGGCATTGGCACCGACATGTCTATGAACGGGGCGGCCGCGCACGTGTATTGCCATATCTTATACAAAGCTCTGCTCTTCATGTCTATGGGGGCGGTGCTTCTGCAGACCGGCAAGATCAAGGCCACCGAATTGGGAGGACTCTTTCGGTGCATGCCCTTCACTGGGATCTGTTGCATGATCGGGGCCGCTTCGATTTCGGCCTTCCCTCTCTTCAGCGGATTCGTGAGTAAATCAATGGTCATGTCGGCAGCCGCAGAGGGGCATTTCACCATCATCTGGCTCGCCCTGCTCTTCGCGTCAGCTGGGGTCTTCCATCACGCCGGCATCAAGATCCCCTTCTTCGCTTTCTTCTCGCACGATTCGGGCATCCGCGTGAAGGAGGCTCCGCTCAATATGCGTATCGCCATGGGGATTGCCGCTTTTCTGTGCATTTTCATCGGCATGTTCCCCAACCTGACCATCTACCCGATTCTGCCGTTCGGGGAAGTGACGTATGTTCCCTACACCTTCGCCCACGTAAATGGACAGTTCATGCTGCTGATCTTCTCGGCCCTCGCCTTTACCATGATGATGATGTCGGGCATTTATCCCGCGGAGATCCGCTCCATCAACCTCGACGCCGACGGGTGGTACCGGAAAAGCTTTCGCTTTGGTTATACGCTTTTCGACAAGTCCTTGAACGGACTAAACGCTTGGGCTCATCGAACCATTGTTGGCGGGCTAGTTGGCTCGATCGGAAGGACGGCGACCGAAGGCTCATCGCGATTTTTGATTTTACTGCTTACGCCCTACTGGACCTTTACGGGAAGAAATGGAGAGGATCAGCAAAGTCTACGTTCCGACATTCGCCTAAGGATGGAAAAAGGAGCCTTTCCCATAGGAGCGACCGCTTGCCTTTCAGTGCTTTTGCTCGGGATACTGTTCTTCTTTTAAACCATGAAGAACAAGCGAGGCTATGTTTTCCTTATATGCATAGCTTGGCCGTGTTTTAACGCTTATAGCGAATCGTTGTCATTGCAGGTCGACTACGAAAATTCATCTATCCGGATCATCGGAAAGGCTCTTGGATTCGTTCCAGCGGGTTTCGCGTTTAAGACTTTTCGGGCTGAAGTATCATTAGAGAAGGACTCGCTCCAAATGACAAAGGCTGTATTCAGTCTTCCCTACAAGGAACTCAGCTCGGGGTCTGAAATGAAGGATCGAAGGATCCATGCGTGGCTCGATGTCGAGAACCATCCGAATGGCCAATTCGAGCTGACTGAAAATCTTTTAGAAAAGGGTCGAAGCGTTGCCAAAGGCAGGCTCCTGCTCCATGGCCAAACAGAGATTGCTCAGTTTGAATACGAGTCCACCAAAAAGGATGAAGATACGGTCGCCTTAAATGCGGTTGCGAAGATCGATTACCGAAACTGGGGATTGCCTATTTTTCGGGTCTTCATCTTTGGAGTGAATCCGACGCTGGAAATTCGGCTGCATCTAGAAGGCAAACTGGCTCGTTAATATTAACGCTAAACTATGCAACGCGTCGTTAAGCCTGAAATTCTGGATACGCTTGAATTCGATCATCCAGATGCCGTAAAGAATAGGAAAGACATCCTGCTTCTTAATCGACTGATGGGCAATTATGGCTGGCTTGAAAAGCAACTGCAAAAGCGTTTGGAACCTGGCGATAAAATATTGGAAATCGGAGCAGGAGCAGGCGATTTCGCTCGCAGGAAGGGAGTCGCTGTCGCTTCTGCCAAAATACTGCGCTACGACGGTCTAGACCTTTGTCCAGCTCCCTACGATTGGCCTGAATCCTCGCGATGGTGGCATTGCGATATTCAAGAATTCGATCAATGGCTCGAATACGATATCGTATTGGCTAATTTCATACTCCATCAATTCGACGATAATGTTTTAAAAAAGATTGGAGAAAAAATAAGAGAGAAAGGAGGACCACGACTCCTTATTGCCAGCGAGCTAGCTCGCCGCAAGCTCCACCTTTTCCAACTGAAATTCGCTGCCTTGCTGGGAATAAACTATGTGACAAAACATGACGCTGCCGCCAGCATTGAAGCTGGCTTCTTGGGGAACGAATTGGCTAGCAGCTTGGGCCTGGAACATGAGAATTGGCAGACCGAAGTGAAGATTGGCTGGCTCGGCCAGTACTACCTGATAGCCGAACGAAAGTAAAGGCGTGACGAAAAAGAGAAACATCACGATTATCGGTGGAGGTCTAGCCGGCCTTTCGCTGGGCATTGCCTTGCGGAATCATGGTGTATCCACAAAAGTGATAGAAGCAGGTCAGTATCCGAGGCATAAGGTTTGTGGCGAGTTCATTTCGGGCGTATCCGAAGAATCTCTTAAAGATCTGGGAATAGAACAGCTATTTAAAGACGCCATTCGGCACAGAAATGTTCAGTGGCGTCTGGGAGAAAAGGTGTTTCGTCGAGACTCTCTCCCGAGCGACGCTCTTGGCATTTCTCGCTACGCTCTTGACGAAAGGCTGGCAGGAGAGTTCGAACGCATCGGTGGAGAGCTTGTAACGGACAGAAGAGTAGCAAAACTGGACCAGAAGGAAGGCGTTGTATGGTCGGCAGGCAGGCAGGCCGAACCTTCAAAATGGATCGGCCTTAAAGCTCATTTCGATGACCTGGAATTGGAATGCGATCTTGAGCTTCGATTAGGTCGAGGAGCCTACGTGGGAGCTTCTAGAATTGAAAATGGGAAAGTAAATGTCTGCGGGCTGTTTCAAAGGCGAAAAAGTATTCAAGCTTCTAGGACAACAGCTCTCGTTTCTTACGTACGAGCAACCGGCTTGGATTCTTTCGCGGATCGACTTGAATCCAGCAGGATGGATCCCCAAAGCGCCAGCGGCGTATCCGCGCTGGCTTTCGCGAAAACAGATAAAGATTCAGATCGTATCCAGATCGGCGATGCATTCGCGGTCATGCCTCCTTTTACGGGAAACGGCATGTCGCTCGCTTTTGAGAGCGCCCTCGTTGCCGTTCCTTTCCTTAAACAATATGGAGAGGCTAGCATGAACTGGCAGGAGACTGTTCGTAAAACCCAAAAAGCCCTGAAAGAAGCGTTTGGTTTTCGACTCCATGTCTCGCGCTACCTTCACCCCTGGATTCATAGCCGGTTTGGACAAAACGCGTTTTTCACGCTTTCCAAAGCTCGACTCGTCCCGTTTCAAACGCTTCTCCGCCAAGTCCGATGATTAATAGCGGCGCCAAACTATCGAATTGCGCAATAGAACCATCTCCCTATTGGTTAGCCACGTAGTCTGACCCGGACATCTTAAAGAAGACCCACACCTTCTGAAACAACATGTACCTTCAAGCCCTAGCGAATCGCGTCCCTCCGCAAAGCTTTGTCCAAGAGGAGCTTTGGAATGCGTATCGAAAGTCTGAATCTCAGTGGAGTTTAAAGACCATTTCCAAGGGAATAATCGAAAAGGTGCTCCTTGGGGACAATGGGGTCGAGAAAAGGCATTTCGCTTTAGCCGACCTCGAGGCCGTCCCGAAAATGGACGCGGAAACCTTGAATCGCCAATACGAGATCGAGGCGCCACGCCTAGCTAAAACGGCATTCGAAGAGAGTTTGGAGAAAGCCCACCTCAAAGCGGATGAAATCGACGCCCTCATCATTTGCACCTGTACGGGCTACATTTGTCCCGGCATAACAAGTCATGTGGCAGAGCAAACGGGCATGCGACGCGACGCTTTGCTACTCGATCTGGTAGGTCTTGGCTGCGGCGCTTCCATTCCTGCCATTCGAAATGCTGCATCGATTATAGGAGCCAATCCTCAGGCAAAGGTAGCCGTCATCGCCGTGGAAATCTGCTCGGCCGCTTTCTATCTCGATGATGATCCTGGCGTAATCATCAGCGCCTGCCTTTTTGGCGATGGAGCCTCGGCCTCAATTTGGTCAGGCTCGTCAAACGGCGGCTATCCTCTGCGGGCTGAGGACTTTGATACGTGGCACGAACCGGAAAAACGTGAGATTCTACGTTTCGAAAACAGCGGAGGAAAATTGCGCAACCGCTTGCATATCACAGTTCCTCCCCAAGCAGCTCAGGCCGTAGAAAAGTTGCTGAGACGCTCCCAAGAACGCAACGAGCGTCCAATTTCCCAGGTAATTTCCCACACCGGAGGCAGAAATGTTTTGCTCGCTCTGGAACGAGCGATTCCAGAGTACAAGCTCGATCCCAGCAAAGAAGTACTGAGAAAGTACGGAAACATGAGCAGCCCTTCCGTGATGTTCGCCCTGGAAGAATTTCTCTCGGAGAACGAACCACCCGAAAATGGAGATATTTGGCTCACGGCCTTTGGTGCCGGCTTCGCCGCTCATAGCTTTCGTTTAGTGCAAGATTAGCTAAAACGGGCGCTGAATCTACAAGAGCAAAGTGATTCATAAATAGTCCAAAGACTGCTTTTTAAGGAGCTGAAAATTCGGGTAAAATCTGGAGGCAATCGAGGGGAAAACACCCTCAAGTCGACCAACGCAAAATCCGATAAATAGCGGCATGTTTGCCTCAACAAAAGAGAAGCCCGACTCCAAGGTGCATTGCTTAGCCTATTATAGCAAAGGAACAAGGCAATACTCCGAGGAAGCGCTTCAGAATATTTTGAGAAAGTCACGCTACAACAATAGTCGGGATGGCATTTCCGGCATACTGCTATACGTGAAAGGATCGTTCTTTCAACTTTTGGAAGGTCCAAGCGAAAAGGTCTATGCGACGTTTGCAAGGATTGCCAAGGACCGTCGACATCATGGCATCTCGGTCATTTACGACAGCTTGATTGAAAGACGCCATTTTCCGCAATGGAGCATGGGCTTCCCCTCTCCAAACTCCGAAATGCTAGAAAAGCTGATCGGCTACGTAGATATATGCTCAGCAGGGGAAAGGGACCTGGAATTACTTAAAACGCATCGAAGCGGCGTTTACGCGACCCTTTCCAGCTTGGGACAAAATCTAGGCAAAGCCGTCGGAGTAAACCAAGCCCCTTCGCTCGAACCGGAGAAGGCCACAGCTTTTTAAGGCTTTCGAAACGCCTAGGTCAATCCAACCAGAGATCCACGTTTTGGTTCGATTCAGCAGCTTTTCCAGAGAGACGCGACTTTTCTGTGGAAGAATTGGAATCAGAGTCCTCTAGGGCCAGATCATCGTCCGAATCGAAAAATACTTCGGTGTCGGCTGGCGAGTCATCCCGTAACGCCTCCAGATGAATTTTTCGTTCCGACTCCATGGTGTAAGAACTTAAAAGTTCATTGGAAATAAGAACGTCGCACGACTGAATATCCTTCTTGTCAGCCACTTCACAGGCCTTGGCAGACAAGTGAGTAACGCTTTGCTCAAGGTCGGTAAGCGACTGGAAAGCCATCGCATCGATACGCGACAGATCAATGGCTTCCTTGGAATGTTTAGAAAGGGATTCCATTTCACTGGAAACCTTATCCAGCGCATCCATCGAAGCGCGTAACAGTCCTGTTAATTTGGATACAAGATCCGACCTGAAGTCCCTCAGTTTCTCAAGTTCCTGCGTTACCCCCTCATTAATCTTGGAGACCGAATCAACTCCAAGTTTTAAATTGGCATCAAAGGTTTGGATGTCTTTGAAGACCTGTTCGCTCATGGCTCCGACATGCTGGGAAATTTCACTCGTTTGGGCTGCGAGTTCCTCAAGGCTATTGCCATTTTGGATACCAGCCGCCTTTATTTGCGAATTTAGGCCTACTATATGAATTTCTATCGCCAATTCCTGCAAAGCGGAAGGAAGATCTGACGTCAAATTTCGGATACTGTCGAAATGCTGGCAAATGTAATTAGAATCCGAATGAATTTCGTCCAATAAAGATATGACTTCGTCCACTGTTCCGCTAACGACTTGCGGCAAGTCGCGATCATTCTTCACTTCTTTCCCGGATCCTGTATTCAAAATTTCAGCATCGTCTCCAATGTTAGCTAAATTAGTCCAAATGTCATGCTCCATCTCGGTAAGATCCTGCTTAACCGAATCCACTTGGCCCGGAATCACTTTGCTCAGCTGCTTCACGCCGCTGATTGCGCTTGGAGACGCGCTCCTGCGTCTTGCCTCCTTAAGCTGGGCCACTTGATCCCCCATTTTGGCAATCGCTTCTTCTATATGTTGCAACTTTTGGTTGAGCGCGTCCTGCCTTTGCAACGCTATGGTTACAGCGCTGGTCTTTTGATTTATAACATTACTAAATTCTACAATCTCTCTATTATGTTCTCTATTCCGAGATATCCTTTGCCCTATTCTTTCTATCGATTCTTGTATAAGAGCTCGTTTTTCTTCAGATCGAATTTTCTGTTTTTCGATTAATTCATCGATGCGTCCGGTCGCGCTACCTATATTTTCCCGGATCTCGGCAAGTCTTGGCAACAGTTTATAAAATATACTGTTCGCTTGATATATTTCTTCTACAAGCGAACTGAACCGATCCTGAATATCATGAGAAAAACGAGAGCATTCTATACGGAAATGGGTTTGTATGAACTTAAGCGGGGAGAGAATTTCTTCGATCCGTTCGTCGATTCCCAATATTCCCTCCAATATATCCTGGTCGTCTCGCAAACGTTCGACAAGTTTCGTCATATCCAGACAGGCGTGATCAATCACGTCCAAAGGAGCCGAAAGAGCTCTATCTATCTCGGCTGACGCCGTTTCTATACCATCCGGACCAGCATCCAGTTCGGCGAGCTTTTCGGAATGAGAAACTAGATCAAAGCCGGAAGTAATAACAATTCCCAGCTCATTGGCAACGTCGAGGTACTGTCTTTCTATAATCTTTCTTCGACCCGAGAGTCTCGACTCGATCTTCAGAATTTCATTGAATTGATTGACGATCGCATCTCTCTGCGAACGCCAACCAGTAAAGATCCATGAACGAAACGATTGACCGCAGTCCCTTATTATCGAAAGCCATTTACCAATTCGATGCATATTGAATGTCTAATCGCCGAAGGTGTAGGCAATCGAATCTCCATTCCTGGTGGGGACCCATTTCGAGTCCAGATTCATTGTCGTTTCGGAAGACCCAAGTATTAGCGCCCCATCCTTCCTCAGGCATCCGGCAATCTTCTTTAGAATCGATTGTTTCGTAGGCACATCGAAATAAATCAGAACGTTTCGAATAAGCACCACATCGAGAGGAGGGAATATGGGCCATGCTTTAACAAGATTCATTTCTCGAAAATCGACGCGATTTCGTAGTTCCTTTTTAATTACCCAGTTTCTTCCTTCCGAAGTGAAATACTTGAAGAGAAGAGGAGCCGGCAATCCGCGGTTGACCTCGATCTGACTATAGCTTCCCGAACGAGCTTGCTCTAGCGCGGTCGGCGAGAGATCCGTAGCTATAATAGAAACCTTCCAATCGGACAGCTCGGGAAAATGCTCGCTCAGCAACATTGCCAAACTATACGGCTCTTGACCTGTCGAACAGGCAGCCGACCAAATGTTCAATTGCCGGCTGGATTTTTGTCTCTCGATAGCCTTGGGCAAAATATGTTCCCGAAGCATTTCGAAGGGCTTGAAATCGCGAAAGAAAAGAGTCTCATTCGTGGTTAGCGCATCCAGAGCTCTCTTATAAATCTGTGATACCGAAGACACGACCCGAAGCTCGGCTACCAGTTCTTCGAGGCTGTCGTATTTCAGATCCTTGGCAAGAGGAGCGAGTCGACTCTCCACTAGATACTCTTTACCGGATTCCAGCACAATAGCCGCTTCTTTTTTCGCGAATTCGGCTATGTATTCAAAATCTGTTGATGTAATTTTCATATGTTATGCGACTATTCGATTCCGGAACTGCCTTAACAGCTCGCCCGGAATATTCATTAGAGGTAGTATCTTTTCCGCTAGCTCCGCCTGAGCCACGTATCCCGGCATACCCCAAACCACACTGCTTTCCTCATCCTGAGCCCAAATTCTGCCTCCGGCCTCCAGAATGACTTCGGAGCCTCGCAGACCATCTTGGCCCATTCCCGTCAAAACTAATCCAAGAGTAGATGAACCAAAACACTTCGCCACGCTTCGAAACAGGACATCAACAGCAGGCCGACAAGAATTTTCGGGTGGACCCTCGTTTAAGCGTATCCGAAATACGGTTCCTTCCCGACGCGTTTCCATGTGTTTTCCACCTGGCGCGATATAAATCGTTCCAGGCTCTAATCGTTGTCCCTCGGTTGCTTCGCAGCAAGCGTTCGGAGAAAGTCTGTCAAGACGCTGAGCAAGCGCTTCGGTAAAAACGGGAGGCATATGTTGTACCACAACAACGGGTACAGGAAATGCCACGGGTATTGCCGCAAAGAGGTCGGCCAAAGCGTTGGGACCCCCCGTCGAGGTGCCGATACACAAAACTTGGGGCCTCCTCGTCGCAATGGGACGAATAGCTTCCTTAGAGCGTTTAACTATAGAACGTTGAATCTGTGAAGAGAGCGGCGCTTTGGGCTTAAGAGATGTCGCCAGCAAATGACTACAATGCGTTTTCAGTTTGGGCAGAAGCTCGCTCCGCAGACGCTCTATACCCTCTGTTACGTTACCAACATTGGCCGGCTTGGTCACGTAATCCGTAGCTCCTGCCGACAAGGCATCTAGAGTCGCCTCGCCACCTCTTCTAGTCAGCGTGCTGAACATTACGATGGGTAGCTTCGGGTGCGTCTTGCGAATTTCTCGCACTGTTTGCAAGCCATCCATTTCCGGCATTTCCACGTCAAGAGTGACTGCATCCGGACTCAATTGATCGATTTTCTGCAAAGCGATTTTTCCGTTAGCAGCAACACCTGCCACCTCGAAATCGGGGTCCTGATTCAAAGCCTCCGTGACCATTCGTCGGATGACTACAGCGTCATCCACTACAAGTATCCGTACTTTGGGCATGTTTTTTGGCTAGTTTACAAACCCAAGCACGCGCAGCTTATCAATGACCATCTCCTTCGTAAAAGGCTTCATGAGAAAGTCGTCCGCTCCTTCCTGAAGCGCTTCGCCCACATCGTTGATCGCAGTGTGAGCCGTCACCATCATCAACTTCATAGAATCGTAAGAGCTGTCGGATCGAACCGCTTTGACAAAATCAAGTCCATTCATGACAGGCATGTCCCAGTCGACCAGAGCGAAATCGAAATCCTGCTCGCTATTCAGTTGGTCAAGAGCGTCTTGCCCGTTCTCGGCTCCCGCAGATTTAATTTCGTATTCGTCGATGTAGGACGCGAGCATTCGCCTCATCACTTTCGAGTCATCAATAATTAGCGCTTTCATTTTAACTAGATTGTCTGGGATTTAGTAGCATTTTTTTGGTTACACTTGATTGCTTATAGAAAATTCATTGCAGCCAAACGCTTACGGACTTTGATTCTTCCTTAAGCGAAAAGAGCTCCCCCGGCTGGTAATTTGAAGCCTTTGCCTTCCGAGAGATCTCCTTAAGATTTATTGAACGATCAGCAAGGCGTTGGTGAAGTTCGTGGGGAACGAGATCGCTTAAATTGTCGGTGGCGGAGGCTCCAAATGCGAGGGCGACTTTGCGTTCTCCATTTTCCATCACCTCGATGTGCAGTGTTTCTGAATTCATATGCTTTACGGTTGTTCGGTCTTCCGGAGGCGCTTCTCGAGAAACATCCTCGAGTGGTTGTTTTTGCAAAACACGTTCGGCAAACATTCGCCAATCAACAGGCGTATCCAAAATTTTAAGATACTGAATCAAGCCTTGAAAGGATCGAAGAAAGAAAATCAATTCAGAAGGTCCAGCCGCCCTGAAGTTCATGCGATCTGAAGACAGAATCTCTTTGAGACGAGCGCTCAATTCCCATCTAGCCACGTTATAGGGGCCCGACTTGGCGAAAGGCTCAAGCAGAACGGAAGCGACAGAAGCTAGCTTCGTTTTCATTGGCTCAAGAGCCGCTGTATTGAAGCCCATTTTCTCGAACTGGGCAAAAACGGAATCGCTATCGATCTCTCCATTCATACCCATCTCAATCAGACCACGCAAACCTGACTGCAGGCGGGCTGGAAGGCGTTTCACGCAACCGAAATCCAACAAGCCAATCGTAGGTTTTCCTTCAATACGCGAAAAACGATAGTTGCCTGGATGGGGATCGGCATGAATAATCCCCCAATCGAGACAGCTTGAAAGGAAAAACTCGACAAGCGTCTTGGAAAGTAACAGGCGATCCGATTGAGACCAGGTAGCTGCTTGCGAAAGGTGATCCCCGCTTAGCCATGACATTGTAAGCGCGTCTCCACTACTGAACTCTTCGATTACCTCAGGTACTTGGACTTTTCCCGAAAGACCTCGGGCTAGTCTCGAAAACGCGCGAATGTTCGCGGCTTCCAGTCGATAGTCCAATTCGCTAGATAGCGATTCACCGATCTCGCGACGATACGATGCCAGATCGAAGTTCTTTCTTAGGCCACCCAAGGGAACCGTCAGCCAGCCAAGGGCTCGCAAGTCGTAGTTGACGGCGTCGGCGACGCCAGGATGTTGGACCTTGACGGCAACGGATCGACCGTCCTTAAGAACGCCGCGATAAACTTTGCCGATGGAGGCGGAAATCCCCTCTGGTTCGAAGTGGGAAAATAGATTGGAGATAGAGTCTCCAAGGGCCTTTTCGACATTTAGCAGTTCTGCCTTTGTCGCTTGCTTTGACGGACTCTCAGTAAGCCGAGTAAAAGACTGGTCAGATGCGTCAATTTCGCTAAAGGCAAGCAACTGACCAATCTTCTGGGGCAGACCATGCATCAATCCCAGACGAGAGACGATACGTCTGACCGTTTTATCGCGGCGAGACCCTGCTTTGCGGACTCGAATCGACGCGAAGTCACGAGCTAGCAAACCAAGTTGAGAAGAGCGGTGTAGGGAGGCATACATAATGCTAGGTTCGACCTCCGACTGACGTTTCCCTATATCTCGTCCAGTGCCGCATCTGCCTGGCATGCCTGCCCAGCATCGCTTCAATGGTTCGATTTAAAAGCGCTTCTGTCTCTTCGCAATCGAGAGTCAACTTCTCTGCTAAAGACGCTGCCAGATCGCGAGAAGCTGCTCTACCTTCGATAAAAAGGGTCTTGAGCATTCGCTCGAGAGGTCGAGCCTTCATGTTCCGTATCCAAATTTCAGTTTCATCCTGAATCATGGACTCGACTTTGGGAGCCGCGGCCATCCTCAAAGCCAAGGCCTCTTCCTGGCAGTCTCTGATGGCGTCGATGTCGAGAGCTTCCTCCCGTGACAAAGAATCGATATTCCTAGGCACCCCTACGTCGATATACAAACGGCGTCGCTCGGAAGACAAGCGGCTAACCAATGACTCCGTTAATATCGGTTTAGGACAGGAGGTGGCAGCAATGATAAAATCCGCCTTTTCCAAAGCCGCTGGAAGAGCGCTCCAACCCTCAACTTGACCCCCGCAATAATCGGCTACGCGCTCTGCCCGCTGCTCGTTTCGATTAATGAACATTAAATCGCAAATCGCTCGCTTGGACAAGTGGCGGCCGATTTCTCGGGCAATCTTTCCCGCCCCAATAATCAAGGCCTGAGGCTTGTCCAAACCATGTTTTTCTTCGCGAATACGTTGAGCAAGAAGAGCGGCGATGGCTGAGCCCAATCCAGCATTGCCGCGTCCGATATCCGTCTCTCCACGCGACCGCTTCGCCACTCGCATGGCTTGCGAAAGGGTTTCATGGAGACAGGAACCCAAAGCTCCGACCTCGCTAGAGAGTCGCATCGCATTCTTAACTTGACCTAAGATCTGCCCGTCTCCGAGGATCGCTGAATCAAGTCCGGAAGAAACACGAAAAAGGTGAGCAGCCACATCGGATCCAGTTTTCTGATACAGCTTGCACTCGAAATGAAAAACCGAAGCTTCCGGCCGAAGTCGCTTTAATGAATCGAGCAATTGCTTTAAAGCCAAGGCATGGTCTTCAGCAGAAAGGTAAAATTCAGTTCGATTGCAGGTCGAGAGAAGCAGTAGTTCTGTCTTTGGATTTCGCTTGGCAAAGTTTTCCAGAAACGATTTGGCCTGGCCATCGCTAAAGCTAAGAGACTCGCGAATTGCGACGGGCGCCGCCCGGAAGCTGATTCCCAACAAGCATAGTTGCGGGGCGCAAGAAACGGGAGAACGAGGATCGCTTTCCGCCAGACCTCGATCCTTGTATTGAAATTTCTCTGACCGTAATTCGATCATGAAAAAGAAGTGCCAACCGGGATGAATGAGCGGGGACCGAAGTAATCGATGAAATTGGCTGACCAATGACTCCACTGACGATCCTCGTCATCTTTCCATTTATGGTAGCGACGGACGCTTTCCTCGTAAAAGGCTTGAGCCTCTTGCTTGAGCGTTTCGCCAGAACAGTAGATATCGAGAGCAAAGTGACGCTTATCGTTTTGGTATTCAGACCATGGGCATACGTAAAGACGTAAACGGTCAATCAAACCGTCGACACGACCATCGACGCGTCGGTCTTCCAGAATCAGGTCCAATCGATCACGCTTGCTGGGGTCGGATTCAACTTTGCGGCCAAGCGACAAAGTCAAACCTTCATATTGAATGCCATCGATATCATGATTATGGTAAAAAGTGAAAACCATCAGCTTCGAATCGATTTGAAGCTCTTCGGCAAATTCTCGATAGGCCACAGGGGCTTCCTGCAAAAGACTGTTGATCAGCGGCTTCAAACAAGAGAAATAGTCCGCATCTTCGTTTGTATCCTGGGTATGGGTACGGAAAACGTTGAGACCTATCTTATTCCAGGGACGAGACCATCCCATGCCACGAGCTTGCCTCTTTTTCTCCAAAGCGTTCATCAGCTTGCTCAGAATCCAGCTAGGGCGTTTCTGAAGATTGAGTTCCCGCATAAGAGCGGATAGGGAAAGCTTGTCAGGAGAAATGGATTCGCTGTCGAGCGAGAGGGTTGCAGTCGTCGCATTCATTTTTCGATAATGAAGAATTTAAGAAGAGTCTGAACTGGCGCGCGCTGAGGCCTCCAAAGGAGGCCATCAAATGCAATGCGGCGGGAGATTCACGATTTGAGTGGAGAGTGGAGAGATCGTCTCGACAACGTCTTCGATGATCGATTGAGGAACATCGAGAGCGGCTAGCGTCTCAACAAGGTGCTGGGCCACTTGCCCAAAAGTCTTCTCGCTGATAGCTAGATGGGCATGGGCCTGCTTCATGTCAGGAC
Organism: Opitutaceae bacterium; assembly: GCA_028281165.1. Classification (GTDB taxonomy): domain Bacteria; phylum Verrucomicrobiota; class Verrucomicrobiia; order Opitutales; family Opitutaceae; genus JANQRT01. Next base: position 23,659 of record JANQKI010000237.1, read on the forward strand.
CACGATAGATTTCGGGCCCTCCCAAGGCTGTGACAAGAAACGCCCTCACTTTGTGGACATGCCTTGCCATGTTGACGCCCTCAAAAAAGGGAGCCAATTCCTCGTCGGCTAGAATTCTTTTGTAGAATTCCTTAACAGCAGCCTCGATAGCGGGCGATCCTCCGATCTGGTCAAATAAAGAGAGTTTTGCTTTCATCAGATGTATTCAGATTTTAGTTTTGTATTGCTTCTATGGATTCATGCGGAAATGGAAGCCTCTCGATTGGCTCCTGAACTATTTCCAATAAGAACCGCTTTTTCCGTATCCAAAATAAGAAGCAAGCGGTCTTCCAATTTGTAGACGCCAGCCACGAGTTCTCTGGCGACGCCTTCAAGGGTTTCAGGCGGATTCTCGAACGTTGCTTCGTCGGGCTCGATTACGTCTCCGATCTCGTCAACCAGCAGGCTGAAGATCCCGTCTTCCGTGTGGACAACCACGTTCATAGGAGGCTCTTGAAGCTCGTTTCGATCTAGATCGAGACGTTGACGCAGATCGATAGCCGTAACAATTTGCCCTCTCAGATTGATGAGTCCGCACACTTCTTTAGAAGCTAGAGGCACCGGAGTCATATCCTGCTCATTGAGGACTTCCTGCACCTTCAATACGTTGACCCCAAAGAAGAGGCCATCAACGTAGAATGTGCAGAATTGTATTGGTTGATCCATGACTATTCAGCCGACTTTTCTTGATTGATAATAGAGCTCTCGACGACGCTCTTGAGAGTGGCCGACAGATCAGCTAACTGCTTGGCAGACTTGAGCGTGTTATTCGCTCCCTCGCTCGTGCTTTGAGCAGCTTCCGATACGCTCACGATATTTTGCGAGATTTCGCCACTGCCCTTAGCGGCTTCACTCGCATTGCGAGCGATTTCGTTGGTGGTTACGGCTTGCTCTTCGACCGCCCCAGCAATCGTGGTAGAAATATCGTTGATCTGCGTTATGATGGTAGCGATCTCTCCAATAGCCGAGACCGCTCCTTTAGTATCGGTTTGGATAGCCGCGATTTTCTGACTGATGTCTTCAGTCGCCGTCGCCGTTTGCTTAGCTAGCTCTTTTACCTCGTTGGCTACCACGGCAAAACCCTTGCCTGCTTCGCCAGCTCGAGCCGCTTCGATAGTCGCATTCAACGCAAGCAGGTTGGTTTGCTGAGCTATAGAAGTAATCACCTTGATTACATTGCCAATCTCCACCGAACTTTCGCCAAGCTTGGCAACAGTATTGTTGGTTTCCTCGGCAACCTTGACAGCTGAGGTGGCTACGTCGGAAGCCTCATTGGCATTCTGGGCAATCTCCTTAACGCTAGCGCTCATCTCCTCGGCGCTAGTCGCTACGGTGGCAACATTGCTGCTGACTTCCTCCGAAGCTGAGGCAACAACGTTTGCTTGAGCAGTCGTTTCCTCGGAATTCGAACTCATCTGTTGAGCTAAACTTGATAGTTCGCCAGAAGCAGTAGATAGGGATTCGGCATTTTCGGTGACCGCTTCGAGCGTCAGCTTGAGGCTTTCGGTCATCTCCCGCTCGCGCTTCTCAGCAGCAAGCTTTTGAGTGATCACTTCCCAGGTGACCATAGCTCCCAAGTAATTCTTGTTCTGATCGTAAATCGGGCTAACAAGTAGATCCAAAGTCTCAGGTCCTACACTAATCTGAGCTCGGCGCGGGAGATTATTCGGATCGGAAAGAAGGCCACGCTGGTAGCTTGGATTCTTATGGAAGACGTCGATATTCTGGCCGATCATCTGGTCTGCCGGGACGGGAAGATGCTCCTGCAGGCCGCCGAGCGTCTTGACGGAAGCGGGATTGATATAGCGGATGATCAGATCCGTATCCGCGAACATGATATTAATTGGAGAATTGTCGGACATCGAAGTGGCGCGAGCGTTTATCTGCCTCTCGAGAACCACATCCGTAATGTCCGAAGCGAATTTAACCACTTTATATGGCTCGCCGGCATCATCCAAAATCGGACTATAAGAAGCGAGTATCCAAACTTCCTTGCCGTTTTTACCAATACGTTTGAATTCGCCGGACTGAAATTCTCCTTTGGCAAGACTGTCCCAAAAGGCTTTGTATTCATCACTTTTGCCATGAGAGGGCTCCACAAACATGCGATGATGCTTGCCTTGAATCTCTTCCAGCTCATAGCCGAGAGTTGAAAGGAAGTTCTCATTGGCTGTAACGATAGTGCCATCAAGCTCGAACTCGATGACGGCTTGGACTTTATTGATAGCCTCAATTTGGCCTCGATAGTTCAACATTTCCTGAGAGGCAGAAGTCGATTTTCCATTCCCTGAATGTCCATTGACTCCTGAATTTGCCGAGCGAGACTTCGCTGTTGTGGCAATGCGATTGGTTGATGTATTCGCTTTCATTGTACTGTAAGTGATTTTTGGATATTAATGTGAGATAAAGAGATGAAACGTATTTAGTTTTTTAAAATCTACGAATAGATGATCTACGCTGCTGACGGACTGTAGAAATTTGGATCGGCTCGCCGGACTACGTCCGGCACGTCGAGCAAGTCGGTGACCTTTTCTTGAATGACCGCCGAGCCAAGGATTCCCTGGGAGGCGGAATCGCGTTGAACGGAGATCGCGACTTCGACAATGTCATTAATGCAATCGACTACCAATCCTACGCTTCGTCCATTTTCGGAGTAAACGACCACCTGCAACACATCGGAGTCTTCGTCTCTAGATGGCTCTTCGCAGTCAATGTATTCAGAAACACGTATGAGCGGCATAATTTGATCGCGATATTGAACCACTTCTTGAGTGCCTGCTCGTTCCAAACGGTCTTTAGGAAATTCCTCGAGACGAGCGGCAAGCGATAGCGGAATGGCCATCCGTCGATTCCCTCCTGCATTGAATATAAGCATCGATTCGCGCTCTTTGCTGAATCCTTCAGCAACATTTTCCTCTTGAACAATCGAATGATCGCTTGTTTCGGAAATCACGTTGGCATGCTCAGCATAGCCCAGCACATCGATGATAAGGGCCACTTTGCCGTCCCCCATTATGGTGGCCCCAGCGAATGCCTTGATGTCCTTGAGCTGCTTGCTCAAGGGCTTCACTACGATCTCTTCCGTATCGTTTATCTGGTCAACAACGAGACCGAACTGTTTGCCGTCGGCCTCAAGAACGATAATGTTTATCACTTCGTCTTCCGTTTCTTCAGTATCGTTATTATCAATACGAAGCGTCTTCTTAAGATAAGCTAAAGGCAGAATCTGTCCTCGCAGGCGATGGATGGGAGCGCCGTACAACATTTCGATCCCGCTCTTGGCCTGTTCGCCTTCAAGCCTCACCAGCTCTAAGAGACTAACTTGGGGAATGGCAAAGCGATTGCCGCCACTGGTAACAATAAGGGCCGGGATAATGGCGAGCGTTAGAGGAATCTTGATACGAATCGTTGCTCCTTGACCACGTTGCGTTTGCAAGTCAATAGAGCCACCAGCCTTTTCTACATTCGTGCGAACCACGTCCATTCCAACCCCGCGTCCCGAAACATTGGAAACTTTTTTAGCAGAGGAAAGTCCAGGGAGAAAAATGAGATTGACCGCTTCGCGTTCCGAAAGTCGAGCAACCCGTTCTGGCGAGATCATACCCTGATCAATGGCCTTGGCCTTAACTCTTTCCACATCGATACCTGCCCCGTCATCCATAATTTCGATGTTAACTTGGCCGCCTTCATGGAAAGCTCTTAAAGACAAGAGTCCCTCTTCCGGCTTGCCAGCCTGACGGCGAGCTTCTGGCTTTTCGATTCCGTGATCGATCGAATTGCGGATGATGTGGATCAGCGGATCCTTAATGGCTTCGATGACTGTCCGGTCAAGTTCGGTGCTCTGACCATCCATCACCAAACGGACCTTCTTGCCTAACTCGCTTGAGATATCTCGAACGACGCGCGGAAAGGTCGCCCATACACTGCCGATTGGCTGCATGCGGGTCTTCATGACACCTTCTTGCAGTTCAGTAGTGATGATATTGAGACGCTGAGAAGCGGTGAGCAAAGCGGTAGGATCCAGTTGTTCAACGTTGGCCACGATCTGATTGCGAGCGAGAACAAGCTCGCCTACCATATTCATGACCCGATCAAGGTGATCGACAGCTACGCGAATGGAACTGTTGGCAACGCTCGACTCCGGTTTTCTGGAAGCGACGGGCAATTCACTGTCTCCCGTAGCAGTCTCAGAGGGTTCTTCCCCTCCCGAAGCAGGAGCCTCTTCATCGACAGAGGAAGTCGTCTCGGAATCGTCGTCAAATAATCCATACACCTCCTCGCTACGGTCATCTTCATCTTCGGAATCCTGAGAAATCGACTGGAGCGCTTCCAATTTCTCGACAAGCTCCGTGTGCCTCGTCGTTCCCTCGACGCCTGATGTCTCTAGATCCTGAAGAAAGCTCTTGATCGCGTCGGATAACTCTAGCAAAGGAGTGATCATATCCTTGGATACGTTAAGCTCGCCATCTCGGATCAGGCTTAGCAGATTTTCTCCCGTGTGAGCGATATTCTCAATTTTGGGCAGACCTAAACAACCAGCGGTTCCCTTGATAGTATGGATAACGCGAAATATCTTATTCAGGGTTTCCTCATCGCTACTGCCGTCCTCAAGTTTCAGTATTTCGCCTTCATAGCGATCGAGTCCCTCATAACTCTCGACGATAAATTCGTCTATCAACTGTTTTGAAAGATCGTCACTCATGGGGTGTAAAAAGGTGGGCGTTAGTTTGGTAGAATTTTGGATACAATGCTCAGCAGCTGATTTCTCTCGAAAGGCTTTTTAATCCAGCCAGTGGCTCCAGCGCTCCTGCCCAGGTCCTTCTTTTGCGGATCCGACTCAGTGGTAAGAAGGATGATCGGGGTTTTCTGATAGGCAGGTAGCGCCCTCAAACGACGGGTCAGCTCGATCCCGTCCATCTGAGGCATGTTAATGTCCGTAATGACCAAATCGAAAGGCTGCCTTTGCAATATTCCTAGCGCTTCTGCGCCATCCGAGGCCTCCATGATTTGGTGCCCTGCGGATTGCAGCGTCATGACAACCAGCTTTCGCATGGTCGCCGCATCATCAACGGTCATAATTCTCTTGGTCATATCGAGTCGAAAGCTTATGAGCCTGAAGGGTAAACGCCGAGAAAGGCGTCGACTACCTAGGGCCTTTCAAGAGTAACGACCTTAAGAAAATAGGAATGAGGCAAAGCAGACGCGTTAAATCATATTTACGGTCTTAATATAATCATGACCCAAAGGTGTGACCGTAAGGATTACACTGTCATTTTTCACCCCCGCGTATCCAAATTCCAGTTATGGATATACAATGAATAAATCAGGGATAGCAATGCGCGTTTTTTGGATCGGAAATGCCTATGAAGAACCAGTTCATGAACAAGATCCGCATATAAACGGAAGCGCATTTTCAGTAATGGCAATGTCTATACAGTTATACTTTACCTATCGAGAAATGCGCTCCTGGTTGGGATCAATGCCGTATCGCTTCAAGACTCTATGCAAGGACGCGCGTTCGATTCCGGCAATCTTGGCCGCCTTGGAAACATTGCCCAAAGTCGACTTGATGAGTTGCGATAAATACCTTTGAGCCGTGTATTCACGCCCCAGTTCCATGGCCTGGTGGTAGGTAAGATCAGAGCGTTCAAAAAAGTCGGTTTCATCGAATTTCGCGGAGACACAAATGTTCTTTGTTAGCGGCAAGTCCTTCGCAGTTATTTCTCTGGACTCCGAAAAAGAAGCTGCCGATTCGATGCAATTCCGCAATTCGCGCACGTTTCCCGGCCAATCGTAGCTCTTGAGAAGCGCAAAGGCATCGTCGGATATTCTCTCTATTTTAGAGCGCATACCGGAATGATCCAAAAACGTGTAGGCCAGCTTCTCGATATCATCGACGCGCTCTCGAAGAGAGGGGATTCGGATGGGTAACACGTTTAAACGAAAGAACAGCTCCTTGCTGAATTTTCCACTTTCCGATGACTCCAGAAGGTCCTCGTTAGTGGCAGCTATAATGCGACAACTAGCCTCATGCGATTTAATCGTCTCAAAAGGATATTCAGCAATCTTATCGAGAAAACCTGCCAGACTTATTTGAGCCTCTGGCGAAAGTAAGGAAACGTTATCCAAGAATAGAGTGCCAAAATTCATTTTATCAAGCAATCCATATTTAGACCCTTCCTCGGAGTCCAAAGCTTCGTTCGCTATTCTAAGTTTGTCGAAATTAAGAGCTTCGGGAGACAGTGAGTAACATTTCAGAGGAACGAAGGACTTGTACCGTTGGATGCTCCGATCGTGGATTGCTCTGGCTATAAACTCTTTTCCTGTCCCAGTTTCACCACTGATTAGCACATTAAGGTTGTAGGAATTCGCAGCTTTCTCGATCTGAGAGTTGACGTGCTTCATAACACTGCTCTCGCAAATTAAAGATGTTGAAGGGCTCCTTAAGCCAAAAAACACTGGATCATTTTTGCGTTTTGCCGCAACTACCGCGTTCCGCACCGTCTCTCGAAGCTCCAATGGATTTACAGGCTTCTCGATGTAGTCGAAGGCTCCCATTTTCATGGCTTTCACAGCAGACTCCACAGTTCCATGGGCTGTAAGCAGAATCATTTCCGAATAGTAGTCCTGGCGCCTGACGAAATCCAAAAGCTCAAGACCATCGATACCAGAAATGCGGAGATCGCTCACAATCACGTCATATTGTTCGCCGTTTTCTACAAGCTTGACTGCCTGAAGACCCGTCTTTGCGGAATACAAATTGCAATCTTCCAGAGTTTTCTTGAGCGGTTCTAGAAGAGTTCTTACATCCTCGACAACTAGAATATTCGCGTTCATAGTCTAGCCATCAAAAGAACCCATCTTGCTTTGTATTATATATTCTGATACTCAATCACACCACCGCAAGACGGGGTCGCCACCTTACTAAAGCGTAATACGGTCTAACAGGCATAATTGCGTTTTGGAAAACTGTGTCGTATGGGACTACTTTAAGAAGCGTATTCATAATTTGGAGCGCCATGACAACATGATATTTTACGCTCATCGCAGATTGAAAAGACAAGGATAGCCTTTCCAGGCGAGGGAGTGAGTATTAAAATTATTCCACTGACATGCTTGAGGGAATAACGGCAATAGTAAGGGGGAATTTTGCCTAGGCCAATCAGTTTAAAAATATTTACATTCTTAACATAAACTGGGGGGCATACTGTGTTCTCTGAAGTTACAATATGTTGCGTCGAGAGTAACATATATTGGCGATTTCAGAAGAACCCGCCTGCGTATCCACAAATCCAATGTGGTTTCCTACTGAGCGTTTTGCCGTATTTACAATTTAGGGACGATTCTGTGACTCTGAAAATCACAGAACGTAGCCATCGCTTTCAAAAACCAGCGCTAGATGTTGCCAGAAAGCCGCTCCTTGCTTGGGTCAATACAATACCGCTTCAAGAGTCTATGGAGAGAGGGGCGAGCTACTCCGGCAATTCTGGATGCGTGGGAGACATTCCCAAATGTAACCTTGATAAGCTGGGAAAGATACTTGCGGGCGGCTTGGTCGCGCCCGATTTCAAGCGCTTGGCGATAAGTTAAGTCTCCTTTATCAAACGTATCCTCGATCTCGATTCCATTTTCATCTGCGGCAGGAGTTGCGGGCAGCTCCAATTCACAGGCAGCAAGCTCAGGACCCTCGGAAAAAGAGACAGAGGATTCGATACAATTTCTTAATTCACGGACATTGCCGGGCCAGTTGTAGCGTTTCAAACGAGCTATAGCGTCATCTGAGATTCGTTGAATTTTAGAACGCATTCCAGAACGGTCTAAAAAAGTGTAGGCGAGAGAATCGATATCCTCGAGACGATCACGAAGCGGCGGGAGAGATATGGTCAAGGCGCTTAATCGATAATAGAGATCTTCGCGAAATGCGCCATCTTTCACCAAGTTGGGAAGGTCGCGATTAGTAGTAGCCATTATACGACAGTCGATTCTGTACGACCTGTCGCTCCCGGCGGGTGTCCCCGTTCGGCTGTCTAGGACCCCAAGCAAAGCGCTCTGCGCTTCCATGGGTAGCAGGCTGACTTCGTCTAAGAGCAGCGTTCCCCTTCGGGTCTGAAGAAAATAGCCTTCCCTGTCAGACAAATCCGAGCTCCTATGCCCGGCAAGTTCTCCGAATAGTTCGGACTTCCAAGAATCCGCAGACAGTAAGCCACAATTCAAGGTACTGAAGACAGACGCTCTTCGTTCGCTCTTCTCATGAACGGACCTCGCCGCCAGCTCCTTGCCTGTACCCGTCTCCCCAATGATCAATAGATTACGGTCGCTAGCAAGGGCGGCTTGGTCAAGCTGTCGATAGACTTCAAGCATAGCTGCGCTTTCTCCCGCCAAAGTACCAACATTGGAAACGGGATTCAGCTTGCTATTCGACTGGTTCTTCCGCTTCACCGTTGCCACAGCCCTTTCAACAACGGCGACCGTTTCTTCGCTATACAGAGGTTTTATCAGATAGTCGAATGCCCCCATTTTCATAGCTTTCACAGCCGATTCGACAGTCGCATGCGCAGTTACTAAAATGACCTCGGAATGATAGCTTTGATTTTTAATAAACTCCAAAAGTTCAATACCATTGATTTGCGGCATTTTAACATCGCTAACGATCACGTCGAACCGTTCTCCCTTCTCAAGCAGCTTTATAGCTTGGGCTCCATTGCTTGCAAACGTGGCATTATATTCGCCTAGAACCGCCCTAAAAATATGAAGGACTTTTTTATCGTCGTCGATTAAGAGTAGCCTAGGTTTCATAAATCAGATTTAAGATCGCCAGCGACCATGAAAAACATCTTTTGAAAGATGAACAACTTTTAGATCAAGGTCCCCGATGAATGATGAAAGTGAGTAGAAATGAAGAATAGCATAATGACGAATGGAAGGTTGTAAAGGAAGGGAGAGTGTTTTACATGTAAAGCATATCAGTATCCATATTTTGGGTTATTAGAAAAAAATGAGCTGCCTTTCTCATAAGGCAGAAATCGCATGCTCTTTTGTAAGTCTCTTTTCATCAGCTATATCGCTGATCATTTAATAGGGGAAATACGGCTTTAGAATCTGTCCAATATTTGGACAATAGATGATAAGTCTAGGTCTGATTCGAGCCACCTAAAGAGACGCTGGCGGAGAACTGCTAGGAAGGTTTCGCAATTGCAACATGGACGGCTAAGTGTATAAATGTATCCATATACTGAATAGCTACTAATAGAAAAGACTTAGCCAGAGATTTGAATTCCTTGATTAAAAGCTTTTGATCTGAACACCTATTTCGACGATGGCAAAATGATCAAGGAGCCTTATTTGAAGGAAAAAAGTTATAATTGATCAGAGCATTCGTTCGAAGATGGGATTATAAAAACGGAAATAATCATCACTCTAGTTCATACAGGTTCATTCGTGAACTATTTTTGAATAGATATAAATCGTAGTTCACGACTATGCATCAATTGTAAATCGTCACATGAAAGCTCGCAAATAGGAGTCCTATTTCAAATCATGTTGCGAAGACAGGCAACAGGAAGAGAGGGTCTTGCTTTTCAATTTCGTAATTAAACATGCAATACGAAAGAGGGCTTTCGTCTGGCCCTAGAAGACTAAGAATCTTCTCTCTTCTTCGGCTTCTTCATCTACTTCTCTCATTTGAAAGGAAGAGATAGAAGAAGAGGAAAAGGAAGCAGGACGAAGTAAAATCCGTCATATAGCTTGACGTTCTATATATCGATGCGCAATAGGTATTGCATCTATAATAACTATGTCGATTAACAAAAACGATCTGTTGCAAGGAACCCTCGATCTGCTCATACTCCGCGTTTTAGCGACTGGAGACCGCCACGGCTACAGCATCGCTAAGCGCATCGAGCAAGTGTCAGGCGAGATCTTCGCCATCCAGATGGGCTCGCTTTATCCAGCGCTCCATCGTCTAAAGGCCAAGGCCTACATCACATCGGAATGGGGGATCACCGAAACCAAGCGAAAAGCCAAATTCTACTCGCTGACAAAAGAGGGTAAAAAGTACGTGGAAGCGGAAGAAAGCTCATGGGAACGCTTCGCCCTCGGCATGCGCAACGTGTTGGATAACGCTTAAAGATTGGGGGAGAGGAATGATCTGGCTTAAGCGTTTTCTATTGAAGCTAGGCATATTGAAAGCGGGAAACGAAGCTTTCCGGGAAGATTTAGACGAGGAGATTCAGTCTCATCTCGATCAGATGATCGAGGAAAATATCGCAGCGGGAATGTCTTCTAAGGAAGCTCGTTCCGCTGCTCTGAAACGCTTCGGAAACGTGCTCGGGGTAAAAGAGGATTGCCGTGCCTCTTGGGGCGTACGCGTATGGGATCAATCGATACAAGCCCTACAATTTGCCGCACGTCATTTCTTCAAAAACCTTTTTACTAGCATATTATCCGTTGCTGTTTTGGCAATGGGTCTGGGAATCAGCATCGCTATGTTCGCAGCGTCCAAGGCAATTTTATGGGACGGCATTGGATCTCCAAATGATGGGCGTCTGTTCATGATCTATTGGCAGACAGCTTCACATGGGATCAAGGACGTTACCCCGGAAGATTTTCGTTTTCTTAAGGACAACTTAGAAAGCTTCGAATCGATAACCGCCTTTGACAGCGACAGAGGTTCATTCCGCAACAAGAGCACAGATCAATACGCGGAGAGCTACAATTTACAATGGGTGTCTGAAGACTTTTTCGAAACACTTGGCATTAAACCTATGCATGGCAGCGGTTTTTCATCAAATGATTCAAAAGAGGAACTCCATTCAAGTATTATCATTTCCCATAGATTATGGCAAAAACACTTCAACTCAGAAGTATCCGCCATTGGAGAGACAGCGTTCGTGGGAACGAAACCCTATCGGATAAAGGGAGTAATGCCCTCCAGATTCTCCTTTCCCATAAGAAGTGACATCTGGATATTCAAGGACTGGGCCGCAAGGCAGGTTGATGGAACTCCTGCATCTTTAAAAAGCAGCGTCGAAGTATGTGGGCTTCTTCGAAAAGGCGTGGAAATCGAATCTGCCAAAACCGAGCTAGAGACACTAGCAGCAATGCTTGTGGAGAAAAACGACAGCCACTACTTCGATCTTTTTAAACAGAGAATGAGAACGATAGTCCCAGCAGGCTTGGAATCGATAAATGGAGAATTCAACGCGGCAATTTTCGCCACTTTGGTATGCTCGATCCTTGTCCTTGCAGCATCCAGCGCAAATGCTTCAAATTTAATAGCAGCCCGAGCCTTTAAGCGTAGTTATGAATTGGCTACACGCAGAGCGCTAGGAGCGAGTCGACTAAATATAGTCGGGCATGTTGCGCTGGATGCCGCATTATTAGCGATAGCTGGAGCTTTTCTGGGCTGGATAGCCGCTGCATGGGGGTGCAAACTCATGCAATCGCTCGTTGATTCCATCGATAAGGCCAGTCGCCATTGGCATTTCAAGCTAGATACTGAAGTGGTATTGTTCGCTTTAGCAGCAACTCTTCTGGCAACCATACTCTCCAGCATTATACCTGCTTTGAGAGCGACAAGACCAGACGTGAATACCATTTTAAAGGACGATGAAAGGACCTCTTCCAGCGCTATTATGGGAAAGCTCGCAAGATCGATGATCGGCTTTCAAATAACAATTTCAGGAGCGATGCTTATAACAGCTATCATTATTTCATCGGAAATAATGCGAGTTGCCAACCTGCCCTTGGGAGTTGATTCAAAAAAAATTCTTCTAGTGGATATAGACATTCGAGGACGTGGGGGCAATGAATCACAGGAAGCGACACTTCAGTTTTACGGCGAGATCAAAAGGCAGCTTGAGGCTTTGTCGTACATCGAATCAGCGGCCTATACTCAAAGCAACGGCGGCCTTAAATATCGTCCAAGAATGTCCATTAGACGCGAAGATGTATCCTATGGCAGCGAAGAAGAATGGCCAATAGTCCTCTCTCAATGGCTTTCGAGGGACGCTTTTCGTACATATGACGTCGAATTCTTAGCGGGACGCGATTTTAATCAATTCGACCGTATCGATACCGAACCCGTGTGCATCGTAAGCAAAACACTGGCTAAAAAACGCTGGCCAGACGAGGATCCGATTGGGAAGCGGATCGTTCAACGAGAAGACGGTAGGCTGTACCGAATTATTGGAGTCGTTCCAGACATTCTAGATATGAAATCTAGACGATATCCCGAAATTTCATCTCAGGTCGTCTATTTTTACTATGGCCAAAAGCAAAAGCTAGGAAAAAGAAAGGGATTTATAGCGCGCAGTAGTCATGGCATTGATCAATACATTACACCAATCAGAACCAAGTTAGCGGAAACCATGCCTTACGATGCCCCCCAGATACAATCATTTGAAAGCTCGCTGGATGAGGAACTAGCTGAGGTGCAGATATTCGCTACCCTATTTTCCGTATTTGGAATTCTACTACTTTTTAAGGCTTTCACGGGATTATATGCAATAATGGCATTCGCCGCAAAGGATCGCTTGAAGGAGTTCGGAATTCGGATAGCCCTTGGTGCGGTTCGCACGGACATCATAAAATCGGCATTCCGCAATACCATCTTTCAAATAATTATGGGAATAGGCCTGGGATTAGGAATTGGTTACGTTATCTCAGCAATCATTGTTGGGGCCATATTCGAAGGAACGCCAAACACATCACCTTTCACTCGTCCAGAAGCTTACCTCATTGCAATCATCACGATCCTAACAGTGAGTGTTCTAGCTACAGGAATACCCGCGTGGAAAACAGTTAGTACCGATCCACTCCGTGCTCTAAGGGAAGAGTAGCCAAAATAGATCGAAAATAGTTTTCTTGAGTTTCGAACGTCGATCGCTTTGAAATGACCTTGTATTTCAAATACAAGTATCATGTACCGATTGGCGTTTCTCATTATTCCGCTAGCCGCTTCTTTAGCATTATTCGCCGAGTCCGACTTAGAGGCTAAGAAAGACCAGGTTTTCGACCTGATAGCTCAACGGCTCGCTTATATGGAGGACGTAGCTCGCTACAAGGTTAAGAATGACCTCCCGATAGACGACGCTAAACGCGAGGAAATCGTTGTCGAAAACGCCAAAAGCTCGGCAAGCGAAGTCGGCCTCAATCCGACCTCAATCGAAGGATTCTTCAAAGCCCAGATCGCGGCAGCCAAAGCCATTCAATATCGAGCTCGGGCCCAATGGATTGTCAAGGAAGCAGAGATAGATGAGCCGACGAAGGATTTGGATACGGAGATTCGACCTGCCCTGCTCATTCTGGGAGAAGAGATTATCGACGCCTTAAAGCTCTACCTCGAGCTGGAAATTGGCTTTGAGGACTCGCTGTTCTCGGAATTCAGCGAAAAGGTTAGTAACCCGCATCTTTCCGAGACGCACAAGCGGTTGCTTTTCAAAGCGTTGCAGGAAGTCAAGCTCGCCGAAAAATAGCTCTGCCTAAGAGCAGAGGCGAAGGTAACGATGCGTCCTAAAGCCTACGAAATTCGGGCAAATAGATTGCATCTAGCTGCTTAGCCAACGCGGCAACCGGAATTGCTTTAGGGTTGAATCATAGTATGCCTGATTGAAAGAAGTAGGGGGAAAATTTATACTGAACTACCAACCAATTATCGGGTCATTAAAATCAATGCTAATAATGCGACATGCCGGTTTAATTGCTCGAACTTTGAAAAAGTTCGGATACATCCAATCAGCCGTCTACTTCGTATAAGAAATTAGGAGGTATTTATCATGAGCGTGGCTGACTTAGTTAAGCGGGAAGGGCCCTGGATAAAGAAAATCATTGCGGACGAAACGTGGCTTTGTGGAGAACGCAGAGGCAAACCAGTCGATCCAAAAGACAAGGAAGTCCAAGACAAGGTTTGCGATATCATCATCGAAAAGAGCTCCGATTTGCGTAGGCTCGCTGAGCGGGCTGATTAGCCATTTGGGGCTGAATTTTCGAGTTCTCAGAACTCGTATACGAGTTCGAGAGTACAAAGATCGCGTTCTGGTTCTTCTCCATTAAATTCTCCTCTCAAGAAACCAGCAGTCGCGCTGAGTCCTTCGGCAATGTTGCAGGAAGTCGATAGGCCGTATTGCTTTCCCGGACTGTCAGAGAGCTCTCTAGAAGCCTCGTAGCGTCCAGCAACGAGCCAACGATTGGAGAGAAACACGCCCAGTTCGAAATTCCAGGCTCTGGGACGCAAAGCCTCGTCGTCCAGAAGGCCCGCGTTAAATGAATCGAGCGCGGATATGTATTCAAATTCCAAGAGGTAGGCATTCCACTGCAAAGAGAGAAAAGCGCCGGCAGCTGGCACCTGAGACAAGTTCAATTCACCATCTTCATCCTCGAGCAGGGCTTCAATTAGGAATTCTCGCAGCTCCTCGGATTCGCTAATATCGTTCGACCAATAAGCTCCAAAGGCAAGTCCATCGTTAGCCTCGAAAACAGCTGCGGCTACGAAATCAGACCCCTTAAATCCGCCTTCATGCGTGGCCAGCAAGAACTCATAACCGTCCTTCTCGTATCCAAAAATCAACCCTTCATCCAACATAGCGCCAATCGACTCTACAGTAGCTTCCTCGCTAAAATAGCTATTGTATTCTCCAAAGGGCATCTCCATACGACCGGCCTCAAGAAACCAAGGAAACTCGTCATTTCCTCCCAATCGAAGATAGCTTTCCTCGATAATCAGATTCTTAGCGTCAGCCAGCTCGTAGGTAAACTCCAAGTTGGCCAGTATCCAGTCGCTCAGCTCAACTTCAAATTCGACCTGGACGTCTTCGAGTCGAGTATCACTGATTCTCTCAGATCCCTGTTTCTCGCGAAACGACAGCATTTCTATCTGCCAACCCGCTTTCAAGCCTGGCAATATTGGGGATAGCTCTATATCGCGCTGTTCTTTGGGGGTACGAAATGAGAGAGAAACATCTTCTTGGCCGTCCGTTTCCTCGTTTCCCGCCAGGATTTGAGAACAGGTTAAAATAGCCAAAATCGAAAGTATTCGCGCCACGAATACAAACGAATCGCGACGCGCAAACTTTCTCGAGTAAAAGCAAAAGCTGATTCTAAGGCGTTTCAATGGATACGAGTTCTACAATTTCGTCTTCGCCCACTTTCTGTTCGCGGACGAATCCGATTCCGGGAGCGTAGAACTTATGCTCAATCACTCCAGGTTCCATGGGCGTGTAGTCTGCCGTCTGCAAACAGCCTTCGAAAACCATATAGGTTGTTTCAGCAGTCGCGTCGACTCCAACGATTTCTCCTATATCTTCGGCTTCGCCAACCGCGTACTCCTGACGATAAACCGTTCCAATCATAGCTTCCGGATTGGCGAACATGACGATACCAGGTTTGGCCCCTTCAACGTCGGCCTCCCACGAACCTTCGAGATCCTCGATTTCGCCGTCCTCGTAGTTGAAAGAGATTTCGCCAAAGTACCAGACATTGCCATCCTTATCTTGGGTAAACCAGTCTTTAGTGTCCTCGACCAGCTCATCTTCAATGGAAACTGTATCGCGTACGACAATACAATCGATACCCAATATCTCCTTGGTATCTTCCGTTACCTCGACTCGAATCGTTTCCAACCCGTCCTCGGTATCAGCCTCGTATGTATAGACCGTCCCCGGAATCAAGGGGAGAAAAGGATTCGGATTCGCCGCAATCTCTTCTGGGCTAAGGAAATCCTCAGGATCGATTTCCGGATTATAGTAATCCTCCATGGTTCCGGCACAGACTTCGACACGAGCTTTGTAGCGCCCCCAAAGCTCGGCTCTCGTTTCCTTCAGATCAGCTTTAGCCTCCGAGATAAGTTCCTTTCGCTCATCGGAATCGGGATAGGTATTGGCCTTGGCAACCTCGAAATTGTAGTCGCTTTGAGATTCGATCAACTCGGCTATATACGTATTCAAGGCCACCTTGCGGCAACTGGAAGTAGCCTTTCCGGCATACGTTAGACTGGCATTCGCCATAAACATGGTGATCAGGATAAAAATCCCCCAAAGGGATCGTATTGATAATTTGGATTTATTTTGAGTATGGTTAGATTTCATTTTACCTCTTTCGTTTAGCAACGGCTATTCTGGCGGGATCGCTACAGAATTCATGTCGCTTAATTCGAGAGGCAGAGTATCGAATTTTCCTTAAGAGAAACTTAACATTTTATAATTGTTTTTCTGATACAGAATCTATTTTTCGCGGTAGTCATTTCATTTAAGAGATGGAAGCGCTGGGGAAAGCCAATCTAACCTGAAACCTGTTTCGCTCCCTGAGCCGACAGGTCACCCTTATCTCCAGCAATTCAGCCAACGCTTTTACAAGGGAAAGACCAAGACCAGTGTGATGTCCCCCACTCCGAGCAGGATCTTTTCGCCAAAATCGCTCGAAGATGCGTTCAAGGTCGTCTTCCGAGAGTCCGTTAGTCTCGTTCTCAACCACAAGTTCGAATCCGCCATTTTCACTTAGGGAACTGAAAACAACCACTGAACCCGTTACGCTGTAGGCGATGGCATTATCGATAAGGTTTTGAATCATAATCTCCAATTTGGCCTTGTCAGTGATGATCTTAATTTCGGGATCAATGTTGTCCTCAAGACTAAGCATGCTCGAATCAGCAACCTCCTCGCTACGTCTCCAACATTCTCTTACAAGATCATCGACCAGAAATTCCTCGAGCGATATAGCAGCAGTACGATTATCGCAACGAGTCAGTTCGAGGAGATTGTTTACGATTCGCTCCATATGCAGAGCGATATCCAGATTATCGCGGAAAAGACGCTTCGCGCATTCGACATCTTCCGGCCACTTGTTGCCGGTCTCGCAAGCCATTTTCAATTCCGCTACGGGAGTCCTGAGTTCATGAGCTACAGCGCTTGAGAAGCGACGCTCTCTTGAAAATGCCTCGTAAGAACGCTCAAGAAGCTCGTTAAGCGCGTT
>JANQKI010000312.1 GCA_028281165.1 Opitutaceae bacterium
CTATTGTCTTAATAAAGTTGTTAAGCATTATTCCCAATTCATCGAGTTGCTTAACGATACTGTCGCAAATCTCGTCTCCGATAAGCTCACGCTTCTTCGCCTTGTGTATCCATGTTTTCGTTTCATAAAGCGAACCACGCGCAATATAGCAGTACTGCTTGAATTCCTTGTAATGATATCTGCCGTATCCCTCCGAAATACTAGCAGCAATTGAATCGACAGATCTTACTAGCTGCTTTCCAATAGTATCCTTTTCAAAATATTGCCAACCGTCCACTTCGCTCCAGACGGACTCTCCTACTTTCATTGAAATCTGATAAATTCTTAGATCCTCTAGTTTCATTTCATGCTTTTCGAAGAAGCAGTGTATAATAGTTCAAAAAGCGCTTCGAACCGCCCAATGACCATTGACAGCAATGCCGAGCATTGCGATTGCCAGCAACGCTATGCGTTGCCGAACACCGAGCGAAGCTCGTCATTTAGACCCTCCTTCCATGCGAATTCTGGGATCGAGCCACAGTAATAATAAATCGCTTACAAGCGTTCCGAAGACACCGAGAAGGCTCAGCACCATTAGAAGCGATCCTGCCATGTAAGTATCCTCCATGAGCAAGGCGCTAAGCATCAATGGCCCTACCGTTGGCAAACTCAGCACTATAGCTACAATGGCGCCGCCCGAGATAAGTCGGGGGAAAATACTGCCGATGCCTGAAATGAAGGGGTTTAAGGCAAGTCTCACCGGATACTTTACCAGAAGCTTAAGCGGTCTGACACCCTTGGCTCGAGCCGTGGTGACGTAGGGCTTGGACAACTCGTCCAGCAAATTGCCACGCATGATACGCATCATGCCAGCAGTTCCCCCCGTCCCCAAAACGACAACCGGCACCCAGATGTGCTTGAGCAGATCGGCGAACTTTCCCCAGCTCCAATTAGGCTGCACGGCATATTTGGCGGAAAACAAGCCAGACATATCGATACCGAAGTAGGAGAAACTCCAATACATGAGCAGTAGAGCCAGTAGAAAGTTCGGGAAACACATTCCTAAAAAGCCGCCAAACGTAAATATGTAATCGGCAATCGAATACTGCCTCACAGCGGAATAAATTCCAATAGGGAGCGACACGGCCCAGGTGAACAATATTGTAAATAGCGAAATCAAAAGCGTCATGAGCAGTCGATCGCCGACGATGTCGTTAACCGGGCGAAGATTCTCTCCCATGGTCCTACCCAGGTGCCCCTGTAATAGCCCTAGGTCCGAATCATCGTAGGTGGCAAACCAGTACAATCCAAGCCAACGGGCGTATTGCGAAATCACCGGATCCTCGGTATGAAACAGCTCCCTCATTTCTTCCAATTGAGCCAAGGCGTTCTGATCCCCTCGGATCTCCATCTCCATCATTCGCTGCTCAATAAAGTTGCTGGGAGGCAGCTGAATAACAACGAAGGACGCAATCGATATGACCAACAAGGTTGGAATCGTCACCATCAACCGTCGCCCGATAAACGGATGCCGCAATCCAAGCATGAGCAAGGCGGCGACCAATGAAAGTAAAAGGACGTATTTTATGACGCGTCCCAGTAAAGCGGATACGTTCGAATTCGCTTCTCCTCCAATCTGCAAAACGGGACCATTTTCGATTTCCCTTTTAACGGACTCCTGAAAGCCTGGCGGATCTTCATTGTTTTCAAAATAGAAGGTATCCACAGCTCCATTGCCAGGAGTCAGGTACATCACGCCGAAAATCAGGTTGGGATGCACATTCCGCATGTTGCGTTTGACGACGGCTATCTGGGGTGGTGGCGTTGCGATGCTGATCGTCCAAAGGTTCTCTGCCGCATTGCCTATGAGTTGATCGAGTAGCTCTTTCTGGCGTTCGAAATCCACCGAGGTATTTACTTGGTCTAGCAGCTCCATTTGCTTGCGCATTGGATGCCCGATTGGGGGCTCGACCGCTCCTCGACCGATGGAGTCAGGATGATTCTGCAAGCCTCCTCGCAGGTACCATTTCGCGAAGTGCTCTGCTTGGATTCCATGCACTCCAGGATTCTGAACGAAAGGCCCGAAGTTACGTGGCGTCACCAACGGATTAAACTCGCCCTCGCCTGTCCAAACCATGAAGTCCTGCAGGCGAGCGTTCTTAGCCGCGTCGAAAAGCCTTCTACCCTTGTAGCTGAATACCGTTCGCAGACCGACTTCACGCCAATCTCGAACGACGAGTTCAACCGGACCCTGTCCGCTAAATTCCGTAACCCAGATCCGCCAAGTCATCCTCTCACCGTTTGAAAAGAGGCGAAAGCCTTCCTTGTCTCGCTTATCTAAGCCGAGTTCGTCCAAGAGAGCATTCGCCGTGTCGGGATCAAA
>JANQKI010000086.1 GCA_028281165.1 Opitutaceae bacterium
AGTCCGGCGTTTACGCAACACTTACGTATCCATCGAATGGTGATGGTCATGGCGTTGGTTTAGCGGAAATCTACGGAGAGGGGCTGGTGAACCTGTCTACCCGAGCCCGAGTCGGTTCCGGAGAGCAGACATTGATCGCCGGCTTTGTAGTGGAGGGCCATGAGCCCAGCACTCTATTGATTCGCGGCATCGGTCCAGGGCTGGAGAGCCAAGGGGTTGTTGATTATTTGGAGGATCCAACCATTTCCATCTTGCGAAAGCTGCCCGATGAATCGTTCGAATTGATCGCAACCAATGATGATTGGAGTGACGACGATACAGCATCTTTATCAGAGATTGTTGCCGAGAAAGTCGGGGCCTTTGCATTGGATGCCGGAAGCAAAGATGCATCAAAAGTGATTCAAATCCCGGAGGGCATTTACGCTGTTTTGGTCAGCAGCGCCAACAATTCCGAGGGTCTCGCTTTGGTAGAAGTGTATTTGGCTAAGTAGGCTCTATGGAAAACTTTCTCTCTACTCTAACGTAATAGTGACAAAAGCGTTTTCACAATTTCAGCGATATTGCATATTCTTAATAAATCCTTCCGCGGTCTCTGGAGAATCGCAGATATAAGCCAAACGCTTTCGCGATTTACGGCAGGGACCTCGAAACAACCGACTCATACCACCAACCATAAGCCCCACAGCCCCAATTCCTAAGCAAGGAAACCGGTAAACGTTCAATTCGCTATCAATGCTTACTATCAAATGAACACACATATCAAACTAACACACTACAGCCGATGGCTACGGCGAGCCCCATTCTCGCTCGTTTGCGGAACGGCCCTTTTCACGGCTCCGTTTCTTGTCGGACAGGACGCCGAACCTGAAGAGGTTATCGAGTTGTCCCCATTCACCGTGGACGGTTCTGAAGACACGGGTTATCGCGCGACATCAACCCTAGCCGGCACACGTATTCGAACCAACCTAAAGGATGTAGGTTCGGCTATTTCCGTTGTAACCGAAGAATTCCTACGCGACACCAATGCGACCGACAACCAATCGCTTCTTATTTACACGCCAAACATGGAAGTAGGCGGCGACACGGGAAACTTTGCCGGGGGTGGCGATAGTGGCCGTATTGATACCGATACTCAGAGACGGGCGCCGAACGATGCGACACGCGTACGCGGACTAGCCAAAGCGGACAACACGCGCAGCTTTTTCGCCACAGACATTCCTTGGGATTCCTATAACGTAAAGCGGATCGACCTACAGCGAGGTCCCAACTCGGTTCTATTCGGACTCGGCAGTCCGGCCGGCGTGATCAATGCCAATGTCGACCAAGCTACCTTCAAGGATGGGGGCGAAGCTCAAGTACGTTTCGATGACGAAGGTTCCTGGAGGGCGACATTGAACTACAACAAGGTTCTGATTGAAAACGAGCTTTCCGTTCGTCTGGCCACTCTGCAGGAGAACCAGAAATTCAAGCAAAGCCCGGCTTTTGAGAATGACGACCGCTATTTTATAGCGCTCAAATACCAACCCAGCTTTCTGCAAGGCGACAACTCCAACGGCACTTTGCATGCAAGTTATGAATACGGAAACATCACAGCTAATCGTCCTCGTGTGATTCCGATGATCGATCGCATAACGCCTTGGTTCAATTCGATGAACAAGCAGACTTTCGACTCCAGAACCGTAGACGATGCCAATGGGCCTCTCGATCAAAACGGTCCAAACTTCGAGCCCTATCTCGGCAGCGCAGTTGGGCGTATTTTCGATGGGCCAGTTGCAGTATTCGACAACGGTTCAGGCACCGCAAGCAGCTACTATATGGCTGCATTGAAAAACTCGGATCCCGCTCCAAACGGGCGTATTCGTGGTATTGAATCTTTCGATACGTTTTCGCAAAACGCCAACCTGGTCGGCAGCGAAATCGGGGCCTACAAATCTATCACCATTTCCGATCCCTCGATCTACGATTTCTATGAAACGCTACTTGATGGACCGAATAAAAACGAATGGCAGGATTGGGAAGTCTACAACGTTGCTTACTCGCACAACTGGCTCAATAATCGCCTCGGCATCGAACTGGCCTTCGACGAGCAAACCTATGAGGACGGACAAACGAATATCCTGAACAACTTCGGCCAATCGCTATCGGTCGATATCATGGAATTCCTTCCAGATGGGACCCCTAACCCCAATCTCGGACGCCCTTTCATCGGTGGCGATTCGCAAACGAACAACTTCCGCAAACACGATAGGGAAACGTTTAGAACGACGGCTTACTACGAATTGGATTTCCGCGACTTCGCGTCCGATTCCTTCAGTTGGCTCGGTAGTCATGTATTCACAGGATTGTACAGCGACCAAAAACTCGAACGCCGCACGGCCGATTGGATTCGCAATTCGTCAGAAAATGTGAATACAGGCTCGTCCATCACACAGGCTGATCGCTATGTGGCCAGCATCGCTTACCTTGGACCCAGCCTCACTTCCGCCAGTTCAGCATCAGGAGCTAACATCCAGGGCTTGAACAGCGTGCTTATGCCCACTGGAGGACCGATCCTGACCGACCAAGGCAACACGACTCTCAGTGTCTTAAGCGCGGACAACGGCCAAATTGGCAGCCTTTATAAATCAGCCAATTTCGCCGACGACACCGTAGAATCAACAGCTATCGTCTGGCAGGGATTTCTCTTCGACGGAACGGTTGTTCCAATGTTTGGATACAGAGACGACACCGCGACTGCAAGGAATGCTGGCGATGTGCCTGCCAATCCGGACGTCAACGGAGCTGTACTGATAAGCGATCCTGACTGGACGCTGCCGAACAGTCCAAACGACCTGGACAACTCGAATAGTTCGTATGACGAGGTCGGAGGCATTACGCGCACCTATAGCCTGGTTCTCCATACGCCAGCAGCTTGGCGGGAGCATTTGCCGGATGGAATGGACATTAGTCTCTCCTACGGCGAGTCGTCGAACTTCCGCCCTGATGCCAGCCGTCGCGATGTATTCGGAAATCCAGTAGCGCCAAGCGAAGGCGAGACAAAGGAGTATGGCATTACCATCAGCGCCATGAATGGCCGATTGAATTTCAGAGCCAACAAATACGAAACGCAGGTTTTTCGTGATACGCTGAGCGACTCCTCTATCGCTAATTCCTACATGATTGGAGCCGGCGAAGGTTGGGGACGCATGTTCGGTCTATGGGCGGAAGGCGGACTGCACGACTTTAGAAAGAACTTCGCCTTGGAAGATCCTGACTCGCCATTCGATGCAGCAACGAATCCCTACATCAATCCAGATGTGACGGACCTTCGTTATCAACCTGTGCTTAGCGCTGACATGACCGATGCGGAACGAGCAGCTTCAATCGCCACGCGAAAGGCGGAACAGGACGCCTCTCTGGCGGCGCTTTTCGATCCGTCAAATCGTCCTCCAAGCCAGATTGAAAACTTCTGGATGCAGGATTGGGACGCCATCGATCCAGCTGCTGGCTGGGGAAGCTCCGGCAATGCCTTCAACGGTACGCCCGCCACCTTCGCGGTAACGGGCGACACGGAATCCAAAGGCTGGGAGTACGAACTCTTCTACCAGCCAACGGAAAACTGGAACATCGCTGTCAACGCATCCAAAACGAGCGCCAAGCGGCTAAACATCGGCGAGACGTACGCCCAGTACGTGGAAGAGCGTTGGGACCTTTACCAAGGGCCTTATGGCGACGTTCAGCTTTGGAATGGCAATCTCGGCCAGGAAACCATCCGCAGCAAATTCGGAGCGGAGTTCTACAGCAACTACTTGCTCTTCACCTTGCTGAACGATTCCAATGTGGCGGAGCTGCGTCCTTGGAGATTCAACCTGATCTCAAACTACTCGTTCGACGAAGGAAAATTCGCCGGCCTTAACGTGGGCGGATCGCTCCGCTGGCAAGACGAAATCGTAGTTGGGTATCCTGTTGTTGGAGACGGCAATGGAAACAATATCTTCGATGTTGATAATCCCTACTTCGGCTCGTCAGAGACCAACTTCGACTTCTGGGCTGGTTACGGCATGGAACTGAGAGATGGAGTGGATTGGCGTATCCAATTAAACATACGTAATGCGTTCACCAGCGATGAACTCATCCCGGTCACCGTTCAACCCGATGGGTCGCCCGCCACCTCGCGTATCGCTCCTCCACGATCAATCACGTTGACCAACACCTTCACGTTCTAACGTAGTAGAACTAGATTTTTAGCTAGTCGATACAAACGGCGTCCCTTCGAAAGGACGCCGTTTTCTTTGGTCGCGGCTAGGGTTGCATCGTGAGGCAGCGATTAGCCAATGATGGTCCTGCTGGCCAAGTCACGACATCGAGCTCATATGTAAGATTATTCTTACATAAGAATAGACTTGCGAGAATAGAGATGCTGAGGTACCTTACGGCTCACGATTGGAGGAAAGCAAACTACTACCCCCACCCTGAAATGAAACCCAAACGCGTCTTGATGAAAGATATCGCCAAGGAGGCCGGCGTACACCAAACCACCGTTTCTCTGGCTCTAAGAAACCATCCCAGCTTGCCCACTAGAACGAGAGAACGTATTCAGAAATTGGCGACAAAAATGGGATATCGTCCCGATCCGGCTATGTCGGCTCTCGTCGCTTATCGCCAAGCGACCAAAAGCGAACCGAGCGAGCAAGTCATCGGCTTGGTTCTCAATTTTCTGGACGAGGAGGAATTCGATAGCAATCACGTCCACCGGCAGCTTGTCGAAAGCGCTAAGCAAAGGGCGAGCGAACTGGGCTTTAAAGTGAATATCTTCTGGTTCGGTCGCGAGTACCCGGATGGAAAGTCTCTTAATCGCGTTCTCAAGGCTCGTGGCATTCAAGGTCTCATCCTGGCCGCCTTTGATTATCGAAACCTCGATTTGAAAATGGAGTGGGACTTCTATTCTGCAGTGAAGATCAACATTCTCCCTGACGAGTTGAAGTTCGATGCGGTACTGAGCAATCAAATGTTCGGCGTCCGTCTTGCCATGAGAGAGCTGCGTAAAAAGGGAATTAGGCGAGTGGGACTGGCAGTGGCGGATCACGACGAGATCCACAATCGAAACATGTTTTCCGCAGGCTATCTCGTTGGTCAGAGACATTTGGATACGGAAGACTGCGTACCTCCGCTCTTCTTTCACGCCAAGCCCAAAAAAGAGCTTCACGAAGAAGTCAAAGAATGGGCGCTCGAGCATCGAATCGAAGCAATACTCAGCAATTGGAATAGTTTCGACGAAGTAGCTCTGTCATTGACTCACGACTACAACCTTTCTTGTCGCTTCGTTCCATTGGACGCCGATGACCGCACTAAAGAGTATGGAGGCATCTATCAGAATCATCCGCTATGCGGTCGTCGAGCAGTGGATATGGTGGTAGGTCAGCTGAAAACGTTTCGCCGAGGCGAGGAGGAAAGTCCAAGCCTCACCCTCATCCATCCCACCTGGCTTCCATTGACCGCTTGGCCTCCAACAAATTGCGAATCAACAGCTTCCGTAACGCTGAGCACAGCAGACGCTCTATAGTAAGAACGTTGTATCCATTGAGAAAATAAACGGCTTGTCGTTTAAAAGTCTCATATGCCTTTCCCGGAAAGTTTCATATGGGGCGCTGCAACTGCGAGCTACCAAATCGAAGGCGCCCACGATAAAGAAGGAAAGGGGCTTTCGGTTTGGGATCATTTCTGTCGCGTACCTGGCAAGGTTTATCATGGCCATCGAGGCGACGATGCTTGCGATCATTTCAATCGATATGAAGACGATGTAGCCTTGATGAAGGAGATAGGTCTAAGAGCCTATCGTCTCTCAATCAGCTGGTCACGCGTGCTTCCTGATGGAACAGGAGCCGTCAATGACAAGGGTCTCGCCTTTTATGATCGGCTAATCGACGCGCTACTCGACGCGAACATCGAGCCGTGGATCACTCTGTACCATTGGGACCTCCCATGGGCCTTGCATCAAAGAGGGGGTTGGCTATCGCCCCACTCGCCCGAATGGTTCGAAAACTACACGCGCGTGGTTGTAAGTCGTCTATCCGATCGCGTAAGACACTGGTTTACGCTTAACGAGCCTCAAGTTTTCATTGGACTAGGATATGCGAGTGGCGAGCACGCTCCGGGCTGGAAACTCTCTTTGGCGGAAAACTTGCAGGCAGGCCATCACGCTCTCCTCGCTCACGGTCGATCCGTT
>JANQKI010000115.1 GCA_028281165.1 Opitutaceae bacterium
AACTGTTTCTTTTCAAAGTAAACATAAAACGGATACAAGCGATTGTCCTTTTTATCCAGAACGGCATTATCGTATCGATAGCGGCGCATCATGCCGTCATCGTAGTCCTTCACGCTATCAGGACGACCGATGATGGTTTGCACTTCGTTTTCCGTTTTGTCTCCAATCTGCTTAACGACCGCATTCACATCGAAGCGCGATTTCAGCGGAGCGCGAATGCGGGTTCTTGGATGCGACTGAATCTGAGCAGCTCTTCGCCTCTGCATTTCTTCTTGATGAGCTTCGCGCAGAGCTTGCTGCTTTTTAATGTGGATACGTCTTTCCTCAGCCACGGCCGTCGCCATACGCTTCTGTTCGTATACGACTTCCGCTTGCTCGGCTTTGCTCGCGTCGAAATCAAACCTTTCTTGTAGCTCTGGAGACAATGAGGAGAGTTTAAATTGGGAGATGCCTTTAGCATGCATTACGGTCACACGTGAATCGGAGACGCTGATGACTTTCCTCACCTCGAAATTCTCTCCATCGATAGTCCATGTTTCAGCCTCGACTATCGAGCCAAACACCATCGCCAAGATCGTAATTAATGCTGCTCTTCTCATTATCCTGAAAACCCCAGCTTTCTAATCGACCAATTCAGACGAATCAAAAGAGCTCGTTTTGACTAATCTTAAGTGATTGGAAGAGAATTACTTATAATTAGAATAAAAAAGGCGTTGTTCAAATGGTAGGGAGGCTTGCGTGTCACGGCGTAGTCTTTAGGAGACGGGTCCTCAAGCCTCCGTTAAAAGGTTCCAAGGCGGAGGCTTGAGGCTTCGGCCGTGAGCTCAGCCGAACGGACAAGCCTCCCTACCTGGGCTAACACTAAATATCGGATATCCCCGGCTAAGGCTACACCATCTCAAACCTTCTTGCCTAGTGTCCTGTTAGCTAATTTCACATCAATATTCAGATACCCGAAAACGCGCGTCCGGAGGCCGCGCGCCACCATTTTCTTGATAATTGAGAGGTGGAACGCGGCCTCCGGACGCGTTTGCTCGGTTGCAGTTCTGAAAAGAGCTTACCTAAGAGGGCACTAGATTACACTATCACTTCCCAGTCTCCAGGGCGCTTCAATCGAACGAACCAATGGATGGATGATTTAAGACCCTTGACAGTAAGGACGATAGAAGTACTGCTTTTCTCGTTAAATGAATACAAGCGTTCTCGAGCTCCTTCGACTTACTAACTCAGACAGCCTTCTATTAGCTTAAGGCTTGGCTGTCGGGACGCGTATTCAGTTCCTCGATTACATTCCATTCGTAGGGACATGCCCAGATTTGGGAGGCATTTTTGCTATTGCGTCACGCAGCCTTGGCCGCAATCCGTTTCAACCAAGTAAAGCAATGCAAAAACCGCCAATAACGAAATACCGACCTTACCCGGTCGTCGATTTGCCCAATCGTGAATGGCCGGATCGAGTCATCGATAAGGCCCCCGTCTGGTGCAGCGTCGATCTCCGGGACGGCAATCAAGCCTTGGCCATTCCCATGAATGTCGAGGAAAAGGTCGAAATGTTCAAAATGCTGGCGGAAATTGGCTTCAAGGAAATCGAAGTTGGTTTTCCGTCCGCATCCGAGACCGAATTCAATTTCCTTCGTCGCCTCGTATCTGATAATTTGATACCAGACGACGTGTCCGTTCAGGTGCTTGTGCAATGCCGCGAACATTTGATTCGTCGCACCTTCGAATCCCTCGAAGGGGCCAAAAATGCCATCGTCCATATCTACAATTCGACCAATCCGCTGCAAAGGCGTGTCGTATTCGACGCTAGTCGAGACGAGATCAAGCAAATCGCTGTCGATGCAGCCAAGCTGGTCCGCGAATTGCGAGACACCATCCCTGATACCAATATCGAATTGGAATATTCTCCGGAAAGCTTCAGCGATACCGAGTTGGAATTCTCGCTAGAAGTCTGCGAAGCGGTGTCGGATATTTGGGAACCGACTTCGGAAAAGAAAATAATTCTCAATCTTCCGGCTACCGTTGAACTCTTCACGCCCAATGTACATGCGGATCAGATCGAATGGTTCTGCAAGCATCTCTCGCGACGGGAGAGCTCCATCATCAGCCTTCACACCCATAATGACCGCGGAACTGGAGTCGCTGCAACCGAACTCGGTCTGATGGCGGGAGCGGACCGTGTTGAGGGAACCCTTTTCGGCAATGGCGAGCGTACCGGAAATCTGGATATCGTAACCGTCGCTTTGAACATGTATACTCAAGGAATTGATTCGCATTTGGATTTCTCGAAATTGAATCAGATTCGCGAACTGTACGAACGCGTTACCCGCATGGACGTGCATCCGCGAACGCCTTATTCAGGCGAACTGGTCTTCACCGCCTTTTCCGGCTCTCACCAAGACGCGATCAAGAAGGGATTCAATGAGCAACCCGAGGGTGAAGGAGAACTATGGCAAATCCCCTACCTGCCGATCGATCCTAAGGACATTGGTCGTAACTATCGGGCGATTATCCGCATCAATTCTCAATCTGGCAAAGGCGGCATCGCCTACATCATGGAACGAGAATATGGATACAACATGCCGAAAGCAATGCATCGCGAACTTGGGAATGCAGTCAACAGAATTGCCGACGAAACGGGTGATGAAATAACTCCCGAGGGTGTATTCCAGTGCTTCAATGCTGAATACATAGACGTCAAGGAACCATTCGATATTCTTGAATTCCGCAGCGAGCGAATTGACAAGAGTACGGTAGAAGTCTGGGCCGTCGTGATCCATAAGGGCAAGGAATACAATCTAAGAGGAACGGGCAATGGTCCCATTGACGCCTTCTTCCATGCGCTCGAAGCACTGGAGGTAAAAGACTACGAGCTTCTCTCTTACAGCGAGCACTCGCTTGGGCGAGGAGCGGATTCAAAAGCCGTTTCCTACATCGAATTGAAAGGGCCTCGCGGTTCGAGGAGTTTCGGCGCCGGTGTAGACACCAATATCGAGCTAGCCTCAATTCGCAGCGTCGTCAGCGCTCTGAATCGCCTGATAGCCGGAAAATAAGCACATATCCAAATATTAGATACTTTCAAAAGGCGTCTCTAAACAGGGACGTCTTTTTCACATCTGGACTTTAGCTTTTTCGGTAGAGATGGCCGCCCGCCGCCGCGATCCGTTGTCGCTGCGGAAAAGCATCCACATTCCCGCTCCCTGGTATATGATATTAGGCAGCCAATAGAGCAAATGAGGCTGGTAGGCGTACATCCCATCTAGCCAGCCAACCGCCATCATGAGAATGTAGTAAAATAGGGCCAAACCAATCGCCAGAAACAGATTTGCGGACGTCTCGCTACGCTGTGAACGGATGCCCATCGGAATACCCAGAATCGCGAAAGACAGAACGGAAAAGCCCATGGCGAATTTTTCGTGGAAAGCCATCTTCGCGGAAGAAAGCCTGGAAAGCGTCTCGTTTTTGGCCTCCCCTGAAGCCGTTTGGACATCCCTCTCAAACTGATTTATCTGAGCCGTCAGCTCATTGTACGTCATCCAATCCAGCTTCTTCTGAAAGGTGACCTTTCCCAAAATCGCATCAAGCGGCACCATGAAACCAGTGGCTTCAAAGTTGATCGAAATGAGATCCGCGAAATTCGAGCCTTTGAAGTCCTCTGGGTTCTCTCTGCTTCGAGCCTCGGATGATCCCTCGTGCAAAACCAACTCCAAGGCATTCTGCTCCTCCAGAAACTTAAACTCCCCCCATTGCCCCTTCATGTATTTCACCGCTCGTTTCTCGTCATCCAGCACCCAAACATACAGGTCCCTCAGAATGCTTCCCTCTTTTTCGCTAACATAGACAACATAGCCCGGAAAATCGCGAATCGGCGTTTTTTCCACAATAAAGCCAAGCGGATTTTTCTCCACAATATCTGCCAGCTCGCGACGATATTCCGTTTTAGCGATGGGGCCGTAGTGAAAATTCACTACAAGCGCCAGGGCTGCTCCAAGTACGGCAAAAACCAATACAGATGCCGAAAGTCGAAAGATGCCAATACCGGCTGCTCGCATAGCTGTGATTTCATTTTCAGCCGACAGCCTCCCCATGGTTAGCAAGATTCCTGTGAGCAATCCTAGCGGCAAAGCGTAAACAAACACGAAAGGAAGCAGCTTCTGCAAAAGGCTGATCGAGTCGATCAGATCGAGTTGCCCCTGAGCCAGCAAACTCAGGATGTCCTTAACGATTTGCCCAGTGAGCAGAATGAAAGCGAACATGAGTACCGCTCCAACGCTTGTTATGAAAGCGCTGCGGAAAACATATCTGTGAATCAACGCCACTGCAGGCATAGACTTGGACTGGCAGCAGATAGTTCAACCGAAAATTGAAGCAACAATCGCATTGCCTCCGATCGCTCCCGCCATTCACTCTCTGGCCACGAATGAAGTTCGTTCCGGAAAAGCGGCCTATCCACGGAGAAAATCTCGAATCTCTAAAATCCCGTCTCAAATCGATCGGAGAACCCGCCTTCCGAGCCCAGCAAATCATGGATTGGCTCTACAAGAAAAGAGCTCGTTCTTGGGGAGACATGACCAATCTGTCTCGACAACTGCGAGCTCAGCTCGACAAGGAGTTCGACTTTGAGCCGGCCCAACGCGTCATTGCCAAGGAATCATCGGATTCTACCGAGAAACTTCTGCTCTCCATGCGAGACGGATCCATGATCGAAACCGTGGTTATCAGAGCTCCCCAAATCGGCGTCGGACAGGAAAAGTCCCGCAAAACCATTTGCATTTCTACTCAGGTCGGATGCGCCTACGGGTGCCGGTTCTGCGCTTCTGGGCTGAATGGCTGGAAACGTGATCTCTCCACAGGCGAAATCGTTTCCCAGCTCATTCACGTCTGTCATCAGGAAGACGCGACCACAGATCGAGCCCAAGAGGAACTCGCTTCCTTCGACAACATAGTTGTCATGGGGATGGGCGAACCAATGGCCAATTACGATAACCTCTTGGCTGCTCTCAGAATTCTGAATGCAGATTGGGGGCTCAAATTTGGAGCAAGGCGCATAACCATCTCGACCTCTGGTGTCGTGCCCAAAATATTACAGCTCGCAGAAGAGCCAGAGCAGTTCCGCCTAGCGGTTAGCCTGCACGGAGCGACCAACGATGTCCGTTCGCAAATCATGCCCATCAACAAGCGATACCCCTTGGAGGAACTCGTTCCAGCTATCCAGAAATTCGCTTCCGTCAAAGGACGAATGGTCACGCTAGAATTCATCCTTATCCAGGAAATCAACGACAGCTTTGAACAGGCTGAAAAGCTCGCTGACATCGCTCAAAGCCTCCACGCCCACGTTAATTTGATCCCATACAACACAGTCGAAGGACTGGATTGGAAACGTCCCAGCCGCACCCGACAGGACGCATTCTACGATATTTTGAAGAAGAAGCGGGTATCCGCTACAATCCGTCGAGAAAAAGGTCACGACATCGCTGCGGCTTGCGGTCAACTCAAGCTAAAGACCGAAGAAGCCCTTTCTGGATAGGCTTTTCCCTCTAGCTATTTAAACTTTACATATCAAATAATCATAATACGTTGATCCATTAATTCTATGCTGCCTCATATCTCTTCTCGCATGAACACAGTTGCTCTTGAATTCGTTCCTCCCAATCTTGATGACGGTCCAGCCAAGGCTGTAGAAGAAGCGCAAAAAGTCTTGGAGCTTTCCAGAGCAATGGGAATGGAGGGGGCGATCAAGCGCCTGATGATCCCGGGCATGATCGAAGAAGATCCGGATCGCCCCGTTCCCATGCGTCCGAAAATGGATCCTCTGGATACTTGGAACGCGGTGAAATCAGAGCTGCCAAGCGTGAAGGGTCTATGCACTCAGGTGACGGCCTTCTTAAATCGAAATCAACTCGCCCAACGCTTTGACCATCTCCTTGGAGCAGGCATCGATGGCATCATTTTCGTGGGAGTCCCGAGGACCATGGCCGACGGTGAAGGCTCAGGCGTCGCTCCCACCGATGCATTGAATATTTTCGCCGATCAAGTCCCCAACCGAGGCGCCATTCTTATTCCTACACGAGACAGTGAGTTCGGCCGCTTCAATTTCAAGTGCAACCAAGGAGCCACCTTTGGTATGACGCAGCTTCTTTTCTCCGACGCCCTCGTTGGCTTTCTAAAAGACTTTGCTCAAAATTCAGAGCATAGACCCGAGCTGCTTGTATCTTTCGGCTTTGTACCCAAAGTTGAAACACGCGTAAATCTCATCAACTGGCTAATCCAAGATCCTGACAATCCTCTGGTAGAAAAAGAGCAAGCCTTCGTTTCGCGTATTGCCGAATTGCCATTGAAAGAAAAGAAAAGAGAGCTCCTCGATCTCTACCGTCGGGTCGTCGATGGGGCTCGTGAATTGGGCTTCCCGCTCAGCATCCACTTAGAGGCCCCCTACGGTTTCACTAAGCCCGCATTCGAAACGTTCGCCGAAATGCTAGCCTACTGGTCGCCCGATAAAGCGTAGTTGCTTTACGATTACTGCTCGGACTCGAGCCTTTGTTGCAGAGCCTTTTTCGCCTGTTCTATCCTTTCCTCTCTCGAACGATAAGAACTTCCTGGGGGCGAGGCTACACCCTCTTGGGAAAAAGAATTCGAACTGCGCCGCATCACTCGACCAAGAGGTTGTTCCGAAAAAGTGATTTTGGAAATGCTGATGGGATCTTGTTCATTCTTGGCTAGAAAAATCATAGGCCGCTCCAAATTTCCTGAAAGTGGAAATGAGCCATCACGACTTGGATAGAAGGACCAGCTTTGATCATCAAAGTCGATTTTCAGTTGAACCCTTTGGGCCGACTTCAATCGATTGACCAGACTTTCAGACAAGGGGCGACCACTGGATGTCGTCTTAGGCGGAGATTTCATATAGGAGCGCGTACTGCCTTTCACCCAATAACCTTCATTTGGATCCTCGCTTTCGTGATACGCGTAGAACGATGTTTTCGAAGCGAAACGAGGATCGTTCAGGACTTCCTCCACAGAGAAGCTGAAAGTCGCTCCAAAAACCTGCATTATGGAGTTTTCATCTCGAACGGAACTTGGCTTGCCACTGTACTCTATTGATACATACAAATCGCCAGACTTGGGCGCTCCCGGAAGCTCGAGTTCGAAAACTCTGTCCCGCTGCAACGCGCGAACAGGTTTCTTCATAGGCAGGAAAGGCAATCCCTTATTCTTCGCGTTAGCCATGGATTTCTTCTTATTCGTTTCCTTCCAAAAAATAGGGACTTCGAAACGTTCGTATCCAGGATGTGGGAAATCGACCGCCTCATAGGCGGAAACTTTTCCCAATATTAATAGCCAGAGGACACAAAGTAGCTTTCTAGAAATAATCATAATTTAATTACACACAAACATTACAAACTTGGACAACGTAACTACTCTAGAAATATTTGATTTGAAGAGATATCGCCGTCAACAAAGATTCTCGAACTATATACAGGATTGAGCCCGTTTCTAGGAATCTTTTTCGATCAGTTCGCTTTTAAGACTCCGAATATCCGCGATCAATCGCTTCGTATCCGTCGCGACAGAGCCATTATAAACGCCTCGAATACAACCCTCTCCATCCACCAGAATGAGATTTTCCGAATGGAGAAACTCGTCAGCAATATCTTCTTTAAATCCTTTTTCCGCAAAATAGGATTTTCGCGCCAAAGAATAGATTTCCGTTTTTTCTCCCGTCACCAAAAACCAGTTACGCGAATCAATTCCATTGTCTTCAGCATAGTCTTTTAAACGTTCCACCGTGTCATGCTCGGGCAAAACAGTGTGGGAGATAAAACGAACACCAGGATCGTCTGCAAAAACCTGCTGCACACGCATCACATTTCCTGTCATATTCGGACAAATGCCGCCACAAATCGTGAAGAAGAAGTTGGCCACATAGATTTTGCCCTTCAGATCTTCTTTCGTGACGGCTTCCCCGTCTTGATTGGTGAACGCAAACGAATCGATGCGATGGCTCTTAACCACCTCATCGGCTATCCCCTCGCCTAGCCAGAGCGGCGTAAAATCGGCCGAGTTGTAATAGGGCAAGTCTAGATTTTCCGCTTTAGCCACTACCAATCCAGCTAAAGCTAGTAGAAGGCTAAATACGCTGCCCCTCCAGTAAGTCCTACTCAAATTATCTGCGCCCATCTGCGTAATCTACGGTTCTACTCCGCCATCCCCACCGTCAGACACGATTTCGAGCCAATCAACCCGTAGCGATGTCCTCGTCTCACAACATAATTTCCCTGCAGCTCTCCCTGATAGTTCCAGGATCTTTGCGAGCCCACTTCCTCGCCTTCTACGAAATTGAGCTCGGTAGCTAGTTGCCCGTTCGAATACCATTGGCGACAAAGGCCATGGTAAGCGCCATCCTTTAAATTAAGATCGAACTTGAGCGTTCCATCTTCGTACCAGCCAAGATGGTTTCCCGTCTTCCTGTTCTCGGAATATTCGCGTCGTTCCCGCTTCGAACCATCGGGATGCCAAAGCTCGCTCAGGCCATCCCGTTTGCCATTCAGCCAGCCTACCTTCGACTTCAACTGTCCATTGGAATACGTTTCAACTACGTATCCAGAAAACGGAGCGCTCCCAAAATACAAGATCCCGTTTACCCTCTCCAGGCTAGGATCCGTCGCTTCCACCATGCCCAAACTAGAATCAAGGTTCGATTGAGCCATACTTTCAAAAGCCAGGAAATACATAAACAATACCATTAAAATCTTATCCGCTCGCATCCGTGAGATCTGTGGTAAGTGGATTTTCTAGTTAGTTTGAGTCCCCGGCGTTCCGAAATACTGGCCACCATTCAGATAAGGCAGATCATCCGTGAAATGGTAGTGATAAATCCCTTCCGGATGTTCCGGCGTAGGACCGAAATGACCATGGTAGTCGTCAAGGTCCTCGCTGCTCAGGATCTCGCCATTTTCCTCGGGACCGTAAACCGGAAACCCGTCCAGCAATACGCCAACCAAAGACCCGCGACCATTATTGCCCGTCAAATAGATCGGCTCGAAATGATAATGATAAACGCCGCTGTTTTGCGGATGCCCGTTATATTGATCGAAGCTATCAACCTCGAAGGTCAGAGGCTGATTGTTCGGCCCCGCATATTGATTGAAAAAGGCCACACCGTTGACGGCGATACCGATCGAGCCCAGTCGCGTATTCGTCTTGTTGCTGGCTTCCATCGGATTGATGGGTATGCGATAGACCATAGTCTGTGTCTCGATACTGTTTGGATTGATTCGAAAATTCGGGTTAATCCCGTTGTAAGCTTCGTATCTAGAATCTGAATTCGAGAAATATGGGCTTGGGTGGTTTGGGACGTTGGTCGTTTCGATGACTATGAAATCGCCATCCTGATAAACCTCGAGACTGTCGTCGAACAACTGATATACCAGTGGAAGCGAACTGCCAGAATCGGCAGAAACGGCTTGAAAGTAGGATTCCTTGGCATCGCCTACGGATACAGCGGTTTCAATCACTCCGCTCTGCGGAATTTCAACCGCATCGTTTCCGGCAAGATTTATCCAGGTTTTCAGGTCTTCTGACCGCTGTATCGTCCACCTCTCTCCCGCCGACCCATTCAGCTTGAGCGAGAGCGTGTCTTCATCCACTGACAACTCCAAATCCACGCTGTCCTGAGCAAACGCAACGAGAGGCAGGACTAAAAAGAGTGAAAACGACGACTTCATCATACTAAGGTTCCTAACGTCGGTTTAGCCCTCTCGGCTACATTCAATCTTAGCAACCGGCTTTTCGCCTGACCGCGTCTCTGAACTCGACTCGGGTCCAGTTCGCCAAGCGCGATTCTGTTTCGCGGCCCGACTCCGTCTAGCTAATCGACGTCTGAAAACGCTGCCAGTCGAGAAGTTGCTGAGTGAAAAAGTATAAGGCATTGGTGTATTCATTTTTTCTGCTTGGTTAGAATTTGCTTGTTAACGTTTGCCTTTATTTAACCGCAGGAAAATGACAGCCTCAGGGCGACAGGATTACAAAATTGTCATGGGATCACTGAGAAGCCACAGAACTCATGTTGGAGCGGCTTTCGCAAGTCCTCCGTAGCTTACGAGCGAAGGACGGAACGCCACGACATTCATTCATTTTAATCGCGGGATAAACGCGCTCCTACGTGCAAATAGCGCGATCAATCACCTCACTGATCAGAATCTTAGCGCTCCTTAGTGCCCTTCGTGGGCAAAATCGA
>JANQKI010000198.1 GCA_028281165.1 Opitutaceae bacterium
TAAAGCCGCTCCTACATGAAGGCCAAAACCTTTTCTAGGCTGCGTCCTTCTTCTCGCTCTTGGCGACTTTGGCGGTTTTGGAGATTTTTTTGAACTGGGGCTTCTTTTCGCCCATCACCACGCCACGATCAATGGTGACTTCCTTGATATCGTCGCGCGTCGGGACGTCGTACATGATCTCAAGGGTGAGATTTTCCATAATGGAGCGGAGAGCCCGAGCGCCCGTCTTGAGCTCGATGGCTTTTTCCGCAATGGCCACGATGGCGTCCTTGGTGATCTTGAGCTTAACCCCATCGATAGCGAAGAGCTTGGAGTACTGCTTCACGATCGAGTTCTTCGTATCCAAAAGTATCTTCTCCAAGTCCTCGACACTGAGTTGATCGAGAACGGAAACCACTGGCAGGCGACCTATGAACTCCGGGATCATGCCGAACTTCACCAAGTCTTCCGGCTCGACGCGTTTCATCAGCTCCTCGCCCTTCAACTCCTGAGTCACCTCCGAACCGAAGCCAAGCGTGGCCCCACCCGTGCGGTTCTTGATAATATTATCGAGTCCTACAAACGCTCCTCCACAGATGAAAAGAATCTTAGAGGTATCGACTTGAATGTATTCCTGATTTGGATGCTTGCGGCCTCCCTGTGGCGGGACATTGCAAACCGTACCTTCCAAAATTTTCAATAAAGCCTGTTGTACCCCTTCACCGGATACGTCACGTGTAATTGAGACATTCTCCGTCTTGCGACCGATCTTGTCGATTTCATCGACGTAAATAATCCCGCACTCCGCCTTCTTTACATCGTAGTTGGCTGACTGCAGCAAGCGGAGCACGATATTCTCGACGTCGTCGCCCACATAGCCCGCCTCGGTGAGGGTCGTAGCGTCGGCAATGGCGAAAGGAACGTCCAAAATGCGAGCCAGGGAGCGAGCCAGCAGCGTTTTGCCAGAACCCGTCGGACCGACCAGCAGAATATTGCTCTTCTCTACCTCGACATCGTTGAATTCAGAATCTGGAGACGCCAGCTTCTCTTCCATCTCGTCATCTTCAAAGCGCAGTCGCTTGTAGTGATTGTAAACGGCAACGGATAAAACCTTCTTGGCATGGTCCTGACCGATGACAAAATCATCGAGCACTCCCTTGATCTCCACAGGGCGAATGAGATTGAAAGCGGGACGCTCTTCCTTGGCTGGCTCTTCACCGCCCAACTCGCGATCGATGATCGTCTTGCAAACGGAGACGCAGGCATCGCAAATATAAACCCCAGGGCCCGCGATCATTTTGCGGACCTCCGACTGCGACTTGCCGCAGAAGGAGCAAAGGGTCATGCGTGAAGATTTTGCCATATCGATCTATTTAAATTATACGTCTTTCTTTTCGTCCTCTGAATCCTCGCCGTAGACTTTGTCTACGATACCGTAGTCCATAGCTTCTTGCGAAGTCATCCAGTAGTCACGGTCGGAATCCTTCTTAATCTGCTCCTCGGATTTTCCAGTACGCTCAGAGAGTACTCTATTCAACGTCTCGCGCCAGCGAATGATTTCCTTGGCTTGTATCGAAATATCGGATGCCTGACCGGTGGCCCCGCCTGACGGCTGGTGGATCATGACCCGGCTGTTGGGCAGAGCGAAGCGTTTGCCCTTAGTTCCGCCCGCCAAAAGAACGGTGCCCATGCTCGCCGCCATGCCCACGCAGCAGGTAGATACGTCACAGGACAGATAATTGAGCGTATCGTAAATGGCCATACCCCCGGTGACGCTGCCGCCTGGCGAATTGATATACAGGCTGATGTCCTTCTTCGGGTCCTCCATTTGCAGGAAAAGCATCTGGGCGATGATCAGGTTCGCCACATTGTCGTCGATCGGCGTCCCAATAAAAACAATACGGTCTTTGAGAAGCCGGCTATAGATGTCCATGCTTCGTTCACCGCGTCCGGTATTCTCTAAAACAACTGGTACGTAGTAGCTCACGATTTTAAATTAGTCCTCTTTTTCTTGATCGTTATCCCCTGTCGCTTCGGTAGCGATATCAGAAACCTTAGCCTCGTCCAGAAGGAATTCAAGTGTCTTATCCAAAAGCAAGGCCTGCTGAGTGGATTGAAGTCGATTTTGATCCTTTTTCAATTCCTTGACCAATTCTTCCGGCTTGCGACCGGTTTGATAGGCCTGGCTCATCAGGTAGTTGGTAAA
>JANQKI010000313.1 GCA_028281165.1 Opitutaceae bacterium
TGGGAGGACAATGCTGATACGGCATCACTCGAAGCTTCGTTTACTCGGGTAGGAGCAGAACCCATTCTCGACGCCAACGACGCAGCCGTAAAACTAAGCCTAGAGCCAGGAACGTACGCTCTGTTTGTTGACGATGAAGCTGGCGGTAGTGGCATCGGGCTAGTGGAAGCGTTCGACGAAACCTTTCAGTTTGGCGGCTCGCCTGAATCTCGCTTAATGAACATTTCAACCAGAGCAGTCGTCGGTCAGGGAGAAAAAACAATGATCGCAGGATTTAGCGTCCAAGGCAATGAACCTCTTAAAATCCTGGCTCAGGCCGTAGGTCCCGGAATTGCAGGCGAGGTCTCAAATCCAATACCGGATCCTCAAATTTCGATTTTCGACCTAAGCGCAGGCCAGTTCATTACTTCGGCCAATAATGACAATTGGCAAGATGGAGCAAGCGCGGCAGAGATCTCGACCGTCGCTCCTCAAATCGGGGCTCGCGTACTCGCTCCCGGCAGCTTGGATGCCGCTTCTATTGCAGTGTTGCAACCAGGAGGAAACTTCGCGGTGTTCGTCAGCGATACACAAGGGCGTGAAGGAATCGCAGTCGTCGAAGTCTTTGCCGTTTACGGTCAGTAGAGCAACGAATCCTAACCAAAGTCTTTTAATAGAAAAAGGCCGCCGTTTACTCTGGCGGCCTTTGCTTTTTTTAAATAGATAACGCTACAGACCTAGGCCTCAGTGTTAAGAACCGTTCCTACGTTACCAGGATTTGAATTGGCAACAGCAGCCTGCGGTCCGGATCCTGAGCTTCCGTCAGAATTCACGCCGGAACTATCGCTTGTAGGCTGAGGAGCTTGTGACGCGTTCAACGGGTTCCCTTTATCTTCGAAGAGCCGATTGAACGTCGCCGAAACCATTTTTTCTACGGGCGGGAAGTCCATATGGGTATTCCTTTTTTGAGTTAGTTTTCGATTGGGTGTTACAATGTTTACGAACCTCCATTCTATCAAAAATCGGAAGGCGAAATAAATAGAGTGTGTCGGCAAGCTCTCGAAATTGATTCTCTAGGCGGAGAGCTCCGCGTAGAGGAAAGAGCTCAGTCCCTTACGGGATGTAAGCGCAATTTCTTGTAAAGAACGCGGATTTAGGTGATCTGGCTAATCAGAGAAAAATCCGCCTACATTGCTCTTGATCACGGATTTCGATACCGTAATCCTCCACGCCAATCGCCGCAGATAGGCGCTGCGAATTTATCCGTATCCTGTTTTACCTATGAGCAAAGTTTTGATTATCGGAGCCGGTGGCGTGGGTCGCGTGGTGGCTCATAAGTGCGCCCAGGTCCCAGAGGTCTTTTCGGAAATCTGTCTGGCAAGTCGCACTAAAGAAAAATGCGACGACATAGCGAGCGAGCTCGATCGCGAAATAAGTACTGCCAAACTGGACGCCGATCGTCCCGAAGAAACCGCAGCCTTGATTCGCGACTTCAAACCGGATCTCGTCCTAAACGTCGCCCTACCCTATCAGGATCTTACCATCATGGATGCCTGCCTTGCAACAGGTGTCGATTACTTGGATACAGCTAACTATGAACCGAAAGATGTAGCGAAATTCGAATACAGCTGGCAGTGGGATTATCACGACCGTTTTAAGGATGCCGGTATCATGGCCCTACTAGGAAGCGGATTCGATCCGGGCGTAACCAACATTTTTACCGCCTACGCCAACAAGCATCACTTCGATCAAATCGAGTACCTAGACATCATCGACTGCAATGCCGGTGACCATGGGCATCCCTTTGCCACCAACTTCAATCCGGAGATCAATATCCGAGAAGTGACCGCTAACGGTCGCTTCTACGAGAAAGGCGAATGGAAAGAAACGCCTCCGCTCGATCAACACCGAACATTCGATTTCCCGGAAGGCATTGGCCCAAAGGAGATGTATCTAATGTATCACGAGGAAATGGAATCGCTGGCGAAGCATATTCCTGGCATAAAGCGTATGCGCTTTTGGATGACATTTTCCGAGCAATACCTTACCCACTTGCGTGTACTGGAGAATGTGGGAATGACGCGTATCGACTCGGTCGTATATGGAGGGCAAGAAATAATACCCCTACAGTTTCTCAAAGCCGTCCTTCCGGATCCGGGTTCGCTAGGAAAATCAACCAAGGGCCGGACCTGCATAGGTTGTGTCGTTGACGGTCTTAAAGATGGAGAGCGGAAACATTACTACATCTACAACATCTGCGATCACCAAAAGTGCTTTGATGAAGTGAACTCGCAAGCTGTGTCCTACACGACCGGAGTTCCAGCCATGATTGGAGCCATGATGATGCTCACCGGAAAATGGCGAGGCGAAGGCGTATTCAATGTCGAGCAATTCGACCCCGATCCCTTCATGGAACAGCTCAACATTCACGGGCTTCCCTGGACCGAAGTTTGGCTAGACGGTAAGCCGGACGTCTTGGTCGATTAGCAGCAATG
>JANQKI010000292.1 GCA_028281165.1 Opitutaceae bacterium
CGGCTGGGATATTTCAAAGCGCATCCAAGTCGTATCCAATGGCAAACTACTGGTGAAGCAAGGCTCGCTCTACCCCGCTGTCCATCGTCTCGAGCAGAAGAATTGGATCGAAGCGGAATGGGGAGTGTCGGATGCGGGACGCAGCGCCAAGTTCTACCAGCTCACGGCTCAAGGTCGCCGGCAGCTGGAGGAAGAGACCAGCAATTGGCAGGACTGTTCGCTTGCTGGGCTCCCGCCTATCGGGCGACCCGCATCGCTCCCTCGCTGGCCCTGCGTGGAGAATAGGATTACGGAAGTAAGGCGCTCAATTCTTAAAATCTCAAGGGAGCTAATATAGCAGCATTACGGCTCGGTGTTATTCTCCTTCACTTGCTTTAGGAAATCCACCGCTTCTTTATATTTTTCCTGTTTGAAGAGTGATCCCGCCAAGCCTAACGAAACGACTGCAATGTTAGAGTAAATTTTTCAGGGCAAAAGCGCGGTTCCAGATTGCAATAAACCTCTCGAATCCGCAAAGATTTGATCTAGAATCGGAATGAAAAAGATCTACCCCCAGGCAAACAAAGTTCATCCGTACCCAAATGGCTTAATGTTATGTATCCGAATTTTGCTGTCATTCATTGCCGTGATCTCCAGCTCCCGAATCACGTTCGCAAAAGAGGATCTGCTTCGCTCCTTCCAAAATGAAATAGAGCCTATTTTAGATCGTTACTGCTACGACTGCCACGGCTACGGAATGAAGGAAGGCGGGGTGGTTTTCGACGAATTCGACGAGGGGAAGGACATTCACAACCACGAGCTATGGCTGAAAGTTCTGAAGAACACGCGGGCAAGCGTCATGCCTCCTGATGACGAACCCAAGCCTTCGGATTTGGAGTTGAAGAAAATCGCTGGCTGGGTAAAGTCCAAAGCCTTTAAAATCGATCCAGAGTTTCCCGATCCTGGCCATATAACCGTGAAGAGACTCAATCGTATTGAGTATCGCAATACCATTCGCGACTTGATGGGCATCGATTTCGACGCTATGGACGCCTTCCCGCCAGACGATTCAGGCGAAGGCTTTGACAATATTGGAGAGGCTCTCAGCATATCGCCTCTACTGCTGGAAAAGTATCTGGACGCGGCTCACGCTATTGTTGCCGAGGCAGTTCCGACTCAACCGAGAGTGGTGGCTGAGGAGCGAATCGTCGGCAAGGATTTCATCGTGTCAAGGGGCGAGCTGCCCGAAGTGGAATCGAAAAGAAGAAAATCCATCGATTTCTCTTTCTACAATAGCCAAATCGCGAATATCGATTACGCATTTCGAAATTCCGGTTCGTATCAGATCTTTGTAGACGCCGAAGTCGAAGACGAATCGGAAGACGACCTGGTTGACCTTAGTCGTTGCCGCCTTATCCTTAAAATTGACGGTCAAACGCTATTCGAAAAGGAGTTCGATCGCAGTATGAGGAAACTCGCGCCTTTGCTGATCAATAAAGGCATTGAGAAAGGCGGTAGGGAAATAGCCATACAAATCGAACCTTTGACGCCAGACGTAGAGCAGATCGGTGATCTAAGAGTCCGACTTGAACACATAACCATTAAAGGACCTCTTGAATCCGAATATTGGGTACATCCAAAGGAATATGACAGATTCTTCCTTGAAGATCCACCCGCCAGCAAAAAAGACCGTCGCTCTTATACGAAACGCGTATTGCGCGAATTCGCCACCAGAGCATTTCGCCGTCCCCAAGACGAAGCTACGGTAAACCGACTTTCCAAAATAGCCGACTACTATTCTACTCAGGAGGGAAGAACAATCGAGTTCGGCCTTGCTCAAGCCATGGTGGCTATCCTGGCCTCGCCTCGCTTCATCTTTCGTGAGGAAGGCACTGAGCGTCTACGCTCGTCGGAAAAGTATCCAGATGTCGATGACTACGCCCTGGCAACTCGGCTTTCCTACTTT
Source organism: Opitutaceae bacterium (assembly GCA_028281165.1). Taxonomy (GTDB): domain Bacteria; phylum Verrucomicrobiota; class Verrucomicrobiia; order Opitutales; family Opitutaceae; genus JANQRT01. The sequence continues at coordinate 1,946 of JANQKI010000292.1, forward strand.
CTCTGGTCATCGATGCCAGACGAGGAGCTTTTCAAATTAGCTAAAGCCAATCGGCTTCGTGAGAATCTGGAGACTCAAGTCACTCGGATGCTGAAAGACCAGCGATCGCAACAATTCGTCGAAAACTTTGTCGGTCAATGGCTTCACGCTAGAGATGTAGCTGACGGCAACATCAACGGGCTGGATGTTTTTCTCAGGGATCATTACGATCCGGAAGTCTTCGAAGCCAGAAAGACCTTCAGCGCCCTGCGTCTGGTTCCCGCCGCGCAACGAACCGAGGAGCAAAAAGCCGCCTACGCTGCGAGTAGAGCTATCGTCGCCAAAGTATCCAAACAACCACGACCACGTTTTCTTCGAAGCACGCGAGAGGCCATGCGAAAGGAAACCGAAATGGCTTTTGAATACGTTTTGAAAAACAATCGAAGCCTTCTAGAGCTACTCGACAGCGACTACACCTTTCTAAACGAGGACTTGGCTGAGCACTACGGCATGGAAGGAATATCTGGCTCGAGAATGAGGCTGGTGAAATTGGCGGAAGACAGTCCAAGAGGCGGCATTCTCACGCAAGGAACCATTCTCACCACCACTTCGAACCCCAATCGAACTTCTCCCGTGAAGCGAGGACTCTTCGTTATGGAAAATATCCTCGGCCTGCCTTCGGCCCCGCCGCCGCCAGACATTCCCGCTCTCGAAGAGGCCGCCAGCGAGGAAGAGCTAAGCAAGCTGAGCCTACGCGAAACGCTCGCTTTGCATCGCGAAAAACCGCTTTGCAGCTCGTGTCACAACCGTATGGATCCCTTGGGCCTGGCTTTAGAGAATTTCAATGCCCTTGGCATTTGGCGGGATGCGGAAATGGGACATGCCATCGATCCTTCGGGCAGACTGATGAGCGGCGAGTCGTTTGAAAACATCCAGGATTTGAAACGCATTCTGGCGACGAAGCGAAAGGCGGATTTCTACTATTGCATTAGCGAGAAGCTGCTTACCTACGCATTGGGCCGCGGCCTGGAATACTATGATGTGGAAACGCTGGATCGCCTTGTTGAAACTCTGGAGGAAACGGGAGGGCAACCTCAGGCTTTGGTTTTGGCCATCGCTCAATCAACTCCCTTCCAGAAAACTCGTCACAAGGCCTTGAATTAAAACAACTAAGCCAAGCTGAGCTGCTACGCTAAACGCCACAGAAACTCGAATCTGGTTATTTCAGAAAATTCATGTATGATAGGAGTCTGGAAATGAGCGCCCCATCCCCATTGCAACAAGGTCACGTCTCCCTAAGTCGACGCCGCTTTTTAAAAGGTCTAGGAGCCTGCATCGCCCTACCCGCCTTCGAGTCGCTGGTCCCCAAGTCGCTTTACGCAGCCAGCCTTTCCGGCAACCTCGCCACCACGGCATCGGGCGCTCCTCTAAGAACCGCATTCGTCTATTTTCCCAACGGAGCCATCCAACCCAATTGGTGGCCTAGCGGAAGCGAGAAGGATTTCGTATTCAATAAAACGTTACAACCGCTTGACTCTCTCCGCGAGCAACTGCAGGTCATGCGAGGCCTGGACCACGTCAACGCCTTTGGCGGTCCCGACGGAGCAGGAGACCACGCTCGCGGTAACGGTGTATTCCTGACCGGAGTCCGACTCAAGAAAAGCTCCACCGACGTTCGAGCCGGCGTATCCATCGATCAGGAGATCGCCACGCGAGTCGGCCACTTGACACGTTTTCCATCGCTAGAGCTGACTTGCGACAGAAATCGGCGCTCAGGAAGTTGCGATTCCGGATACGCTTGCGCCTACCAGTACAACCTGTCTTGGAAATCGCCCACTACTCCAATGACGCCCGAGGCGAATCCGCGTAAGGTTTTCGAACGACTCTTCGGCGAAGGAGACCACGGTGAACGCTCGGAAAACGCGAAGAGGCGCATGGCCGAGCATCGCTCTATCCTGGATTTCGTAGCCCAGGACGCCAAACGCATGCAAAGGCGACTCGGGAGGAATGATCAGGACAAGCTTGATCAATACATGACGGGAGTACGCGAAGTAGAAAAGCGTATCCAAAAATCGGAGCGATTCGGTACCTCTATCGATCCAGACATGCCCACGCCAGACGGGATCCCGTTTTCCCATGGAGAGCATCTAGAGCTGATGTACGACATGATGGCCCTGGCATTTCAGACGGATTCGACGCGAGTGGCCACCATGATTGCCGCCCACGACGGTGATAATCAACCTCATCCCGAACTCGAAATTTTTGAAGGGCACCACCACCTTTCCCACCACCAGAACAAGCCCGACTGGATCGAGAAAGTCGCTCGCATTGACCATTGGTACGTGGAACGATTCGCCAGGTTTCTCAAAAAGCTCGATGAGACGAAGGATGTGGATGGCAACTCCATCTTGCATAATTCAATGATCGTCTACGGCAGCGGCAACGCGGACGGCAATCGACACACGCACGACAATCTTCCCATTCTATTGGCGGGCAAGGGAGGCGGAGCCCTGTCTTCAGGGCGCTACGTCGACCATGTCTCCCACCCTGTATCCAATCTTTTCCTAAGCATGGCCGACATCATGGGCGGCGAGCCACTCGAACGCTTCGGCGATTCCACGGGCAGACTAGGAAACGTTTAGCTAGGCAGGAAACATAAGAACGCTCCCGCCTAGCATTTCTGCTCAGTTTAGAAGGCGTCAGACTTAGAGCCTGCCTTAGGCGCCGTTGCGCGAAAAGTCGGCTGTAGGGGCTGACCTCTTGACTCGTCGTAGCCCCGCGTCTGCGGAGCGAAGACGGTTGGTCAGTCCCGCGTCTGTAGAGGTCTGGGGATGCGCGGGGGCCAGAGCCAGAGTTTTTCCAACTTTCCGTAGCGGGTCTGCTTCTTCGCAGCGTCACAACTATGCAGAATCTCGTTCATCCCGCTTCGACCTGGAATCTGTTAAATTTCGAGATGAAACGCCTTTAGACCCAAGCCAACTCGCAATCTCCCCATGAAATTACTTCCAAACCTAAGGCTGCTGCTCTTGTCGCTTCCCGCTCTCTCGATAGGCGCCCAGCAAGAGGAAGCGTCGCTAGAGCTGGAAATTATTGCTGACGGAGTGACTAATGCCATCAAAGCGAGAGCAGAAAAACGGATACAAAATGGATTCATCATCTGGGACACCAAGCTTACGAATGTATCCGCTAACACCAAGAAGCTTGAGTCCATAGAAGCTAAGCTAGCCCTCGGTACGCCTTTTATTTCCGGAACGCGTTATATGACAGGCAGCCACATCATGGCATCGGAGGTAGTAGATCCCCTTTTCATGCAAAGATACGAAGTCGGAGAGGAATCTGGAGAAGCGACTAGTCTTATGTATCTCCTCGTGGCCGTCGACGAAAAGGATTACCGCTTGGTCGGACTACTGAGCTGGAATGCCTTCATATGCGAATTATCGATCCGGAACGGGCAGTTCCAGATAAAGGGGGATGGCGAGCAACGCCCTTTGAAGCCAGGCGAGACCATGGATTTCGAAAGTCTAGTTTACCTGCAAAGCGATAATTGGCAGGACCTCCTCCTTCATTACGCGGATCTGCTTGCGCAAAAGCGCGGCCTAGACGTCCCCGACAAGAACTGGGTCGGTTGGGGAACCTGGGATTACTACACCCGATATTTCTCCTTTCAGGATATCATCGATAATGTTCAAGGCGCCAAGGAGCTCAACAAGACCCTGAAAAACAAGATCGAACTCATCCAAGTCGACGGCAGTTGGTGGGTCGAGCGCGGAGACTATTACGAAACCAACGAACGCTTTCCCGACATGGGCAAAGTCATGAACTATATCCGCGATTCGGGATTTGTCGCAGGTTTGCACTTCGATGGATTTCGAGCCTCAGCCAAGGCGAAAATCGTCGCCCAGCATCCAGAGTATTTTGTCGATCGCGCCCGAAACGCGCAGCAGGGAATCGTCTTTTTCGACTACTCGCATCCAGGAGCTCGCGCCTACATCCACGACGTGATCACCAACGCCAAGGAGAATTGGGGCGTGGAATACTTCAAAATCGATTTCATGACCCAGGGCATGCTTCCGAAGGGAGAAACCTATCTTCCCGTCACGCGCCTGGAACGCTTCAAAATGGGCCTCGCAACCATGCGAGAAGCCATGGGCGACACCTACTTTCTCGCCTGCAACGCTCTTTTCGGGAGCGTGCTCGGTTATGTCGAGGCTTGCCGCACCTCTAAGGATATCAAGCCGCAGTATCCGGAAACGCTCCGGAACGTCACCCAAAACGCCAGCGCCTGGTTCATGCACAACCGGCTTTTTAAAAACGATGTCGACTACCACATCATTCGCTCCCCGGAAGACGAAGACCACACCATTTCCAAATCGCCCGGCAAGCACTCGTCTCTCAATTACCATCAAACCGAGCTCTGGAACAACTTCGTTGTCATTGCTGGAGGACTACGCATCAACAGCGACAAGCTTCC
>JANQKI010000019.1 GCA_028281165.1 Opitutaceae bacterium
GCCCCTTCAAGGCTGCAATTCGCCCTTCTCGAATCGACGCGACAGCCATGGCAAGGGCGTTTTCTTTCTCGCCAAGTGACTCGCCTTCGTTGTTCAGAAAAGCTAGCTGAGGACCACACTCGGGGCAGGCGATGGGCTGGGCATGAAAACGTCGATCGACGGGATCGTTATACTCGCTGAGGCAATCGGGGCACATTTGGAATCCCGCCATAGTCGTGTTGGGACGATCATAGGGCAGGGATTGGATAATGCTGAAACGAGGCCCGCAGTTCGTGCAATTAATAAACGGATACAAATAACGTCGATCCTTCGGGTCGAAAAGCTCCTTTAGACAGTCCTGGCATATCGCTAAGTCCGGGAGTATAAGGGCAGACTTGTTGCCGATTTCCGAGCTTTCTCGAATCTCAAAATTTTCGTAGCCCTTAGGAGGGAGAAAGCGCGATTCAAGGCTGTTGATTATGGCTTGAGCCGGTTTTTCCGATTCCAGTCGGAAGAGAAAAGACTGCAAGTCGTCTTCAGCTCCTTCGACTTCGATAAACACTCCTTGCGAGGAATTCAGGACCCAGCCCTGCAGTTTGATTTCATTAGCCAGTCGATAAACGTGGGGGCGGAAACCGACTCCCTGGACGGCTCCTCGAACGACTACGTGAAGTCTGGATACAATGTTTATTTTCTTGGTTGATGAAGTTGGATGACAAGCGCTGTTATGCCGTCTTATTTATCGATCTCCAAGCTCTCTAACACTATTTCCTGAGCTTGAGGATGTTCTTCCGAAGTGAGATTGATTTCGATTTCAGCTCCTTCGATGGGCGTACCAGGGCTTGCTTGATCGATGTGTTCTTTTAGATGATCGGGCGAAATGTGGGCTAGCGCTCCCAATTGTATTGTAATTTTGGAGGCATATTCGGCATCATTTTCGCGGACGACGGTTTCGACCTTTTTGAATAGATCGGCGATTAGTGAGAATTCATGCATATCTCTGTTGGTGTGAACCTATTCCATAATCTATCTTGGATGCCGTTGCGAGAGAAATCGCTTCTGTCTGCGTTCGCTTTTCAAGGCACGCCTTGCTCCAAGCCAAAACCGCTCCCAGCGGCGCCAAGATAGATTATGGGATAGGTTCTAGCGACTTTCCGCATATGAATAGTTTTCCGATTGATAAAGAATCCAGTCCACTGCCTTGCCTATAGAGGACTGCACTTGCTCGCTCATCTCGTCTCCCGGCTCGAACTGACCTCCCTCGATGCCGATCACTAGTACCTTGAGAGGCAATTCCCCCAAAGCTCGAGCGAGTTCGATCGATTCGACAAGTCCAAAGGAGTGAGTGGAGTAGTGGCTAAAGAGTTCAGCGGGTAGGGGGGACTTGCTCGCGTCGATCATGTGCATCGCGCCCAAAGCCCCGTGACCTAGAATCGCATCGACTAGGATGACGCGCTCGTAGCCTTTCATAGCAGCCATGAGAGAAGTTGGCTCGCCGCTTTCTTCGACGACGGCCATTTCTAGATTTCCCTTTTCCTTGAGCTGTCTAGCTACCTGAACACCAACCGCATCGTCTCCGCATGAGGCATTTCCAATTCCTATAACGACGGTTTTTCGTTGAGTTTCTGTCATTTAGTTTCCGATACAACTCCGTCACGGTCGACTTTCATTCTAAGAAAATGGCAGGAACAGGAGATGCAAGGATCGTAGTTGCGAACAGCCTGCTCGCATTTCCACTGGAGTTTTTCATCGTCGAGATCGATGAATTTTTCGACGAAATGATAGAGGTCATTTTCAATTACCGCTTGATTTTGAGAGGTTGGCGGTACGATTTTGGCATCTACGATCTTTCCCTCGTCATCCAGTCGATAACGATGGTAAAGAATGCCTCTGGGGGCTTCTGTGCAAGAGTGGCCTTCGCCACTTCTAGGCTCGATTTTGATGGAAGGCTGGTCGGGCATTTCGTAGGCATCCGCTATTCTAAGGGCTTCTTCCACCGCCCAAAGCGTTTCGACGCTACGTACGACGATACTCTTAAAGGGATTGTAGCAGGTTGCTTCCAGGTCGGCCTTTCGAGCGGCCTCTTGCGCTAGAGGAGATAGTTTGTCGTAGTTAAGCGAATACCGAGCAAGCGGGCCCACATGGTAGGCTCCTCTTCCTTTAATGACGGCATGCAAGGAAGTGGAATGCTCGACGTGACGCTCTTCAAAATAGTCGTAGAATTCCGAGATATCGATATCCATGCCTTTGTTGGATACAATACGACCTTCATTGAAAGGATATTCGTCCGGATGCCGATTGGCTACGTACTCGTAGTCCTGCTCGAAATCCGGGAATGGCATTTGGGCGGAAAAGGCTACCATTTCCTGAGCTAGCTCGAGAGCGACCTTCAGCTTTTCGCTAAAGTCCTTCATTTCCTTCTTGGAAGGCACCTTGTAGAAGCCGCCGACCTTGACGTTGATGGGATGGATTTCTCTTCCTCCAAGGAAGGTGACGAGCTCGTTTCCGATTTTCTTTAGATGTAGTCCTTTTTTGACGACATCGGGATAGTCCTTGGCCAATCGAATCGCATCCTCGTATCCAAGAAAATCCGGAGCGTGCAACATGTATACGTGGAGGACATGGCTTTCAATCCATTCTCCGCAATAGATCATGCGACGGAGTTCTCTGAGCGGTCCATCGACCGATACGCCAAGAGCCTGCTCCATCGCGTGACACGAGCTCATTTGATAGGCGATGGGGCATATGCCACAGATCCGGGCAGTGATGTCGGGAGCCTCCGAATACATTCTTTCACGCATGAAAGCCTCGAAAAAACGAGGCGGTTCGAAGATGTGCAGCTTTACATCGGAAACCTTGTTGTCACGGATCTTGATGTCCAGCCCGCCTTCTCCTTCGACGCGAGCCATGTAGTTGACTTTTATCTTGCGACGCTTGGTGGCGCCATTGCCATTTTCATCCACGCTCATGAATTTCACTCTCCTGTCTAAAAGCTTCAGCTCCAGCATTGAAGCCTCGATATGATCTTACGAGTTTGTCTTTATCTACGCCAAGTTTCGATTCCCACCAATGACTGAGCGATCCGGCATTGGGAGAAGCAACGGGTCCAAAGCAGCTATAGCATCCACGATTGTAGGCCGGGCAGATCGCCCCACAGCCGGCCTGAGTTACCGGACCGAGGCAAGGATCTTTATTGGCCACCATCACGCAGGGAGTGCCTCTCATCTTGCACTCCATGCAGACGCTTTCTTTCGAAATATTCGGTTTTCGATTATTGAGGAAGGCATTCACCACTTCAAGCAGTTGAGCTTTGCTTATAGGGCATCCTCTTAGCTCGAAATCCACCCAAACGTGATCCGAAATCGGGGTGGATTTGTTTAAAGTTTCAATGTAGTCCGGTCGCGCATACACGACGGAAACAAATTCGTTAACATCCTTGAAGTTTCTTAGAGCCTGAATCCCCCCAGAGGTGGCGCAAGCTCCAATAGAAACCAGGACTTTTGACGAGCGACGAATGGCATGGATGCGTTCCGCGTCATGCGGCGTGGTGATCGAACCCTCGACCAGGGTCAAATCGTAGGGGCCGCTTGTGACTGCCCTAGAGGCTTCCGGAAAATTAGCGATCTCTATCGCTCCTGCTACGGCTAGAATTTCATCTTCGCAATCGAGCAAACTCAATTGGCAACCATCGCAAGAAGCGAATTTGTAAACGGCAAGTTTTGGCTTTTTTCTTAACGACATACTAAACCTCGTTTTTCCCCATCAAATGGGCGATTCTATCATAGGAAAACACTGGCCCATCCTTGCAGATGAATTCCGAGCTGTATTGACAATGTCCGCACATCCCAATGGCGCACTTCATGTTGCGTTCCATAGAAAGGTAGATCATATCGTCGGGCACTCCTCTTCGTTGCAGCTCTTCAGTGGCGTAGCGCATCATGATTTCCGGACCGCACACCATAGCTACTGCATTTTTCCGGTCAAAAGGGGCTCTATGCACGAGGGGCGTAACCACTCCCACCATTCCTCGCCAGCTTCGGGTTGCCCGATCGACTGTAACATAAACTTGGATATCCAGTTGAGAGCTCCATTTTTCCAAGTCTTTGCGGAACAGCATTTCTTCAGGAGTGCGCGATCCGTAGAGCAAAATCACATTCTTGTATTGCCTCCTATGCTCAAGCAAGTGGAGGAGAGCAGGTCGTAAAGGCGCTAAACCAATCCCTCCTGCCACAATGACGACGTCCTTGCCCACCGCTTCCTCTACCGGCCAATTGGTCCCGAAAGGTCCTCGAATGCCTATGGAGTCTCCTGTCCGTAGTTCTCCCAAGGCATTGGTAACGGTTCCGACTTTTCGTGTCGTGTGCAGGATGGTCTCCGGGTTTCCGGCGTCGCTGCTAATCGAAATGGGAATTTCGCCCACTCCGAAAACATAAAGCATGTTGAACTGGCCTGGTTTGAAGGCGAACGGCCCATTGGATTCTGGCGGTTCCAGTTCCAAGGTAAAGGTGTCACTATTTTCCCGGTGCGTCTTGATTATAGGCCAAGGCGTAGTCAGCATGGGGGATGCGAGAGCGGCAATCATCGGGTTTCTCTTTCGTTACTTGGTTTGCGAGAATATGTCTAGCATACGCATTCGGGTAGCCATCAGGCGATCCACCACAATGCGACCGAAGCGCAGCATAAGTTCGTATCCTAATTCATGATTCGATTCACATTTTCCTTTGATGCAACGCGCATCGATGACCACAGCCGTAGTCGGCTCCAAGGCTTGGGCATCGTAGTGCCATTTATACGGCGGGAAGAGCCACGACCAACCCATAACATCGCCATTGTGCAGAGTTTCGACGGTTACCATGCCCTGGTCTGGTGTGCGGGCTTGCAAGGCCACGGCTCCCTCCCGCAGTATGTAGAAATAGTCGGCTTCGTGGCCTGACCAGAAGATGTATTGGTCGGGCTCGAATTCCTTCTCTTGCGAACATTCCGCTATGTCTGCGATAAAGGAGGATGAAAAATCGTGAAAGATGGGGTGGGTCTGAAGTAGATCATTTAGTGTTCTCATGTCTGGTCCTGTTAAATTCTAATCACTTACGAGGTCGGTAGCTCGAATGGCTGCGGCTTCTTCAGTCAGGTCAATGCCTACCGGACACCAGGCAATGCAGCGTCCGCAGCCAACGCAGCCGAAGGTTCCGAATTGATCTGTCCAGGTCGAGAGCTTGTGGGTTAGCCATTGGCGATAGCGTGATTTAGTGGAGGCTCTAGCGCTGCCGCCAGCAAAGTAGGTGAAGTCGCCAGTAAAGCAGGAATCCCATTGTCTCCAGCGCTCCGCTACATCGCCCGTCAAGTCCGTTGTATCCTCAACCGTGTGACAGAAGCAAGTAGGGCAGACTAAAGTACAATTGGCGCAAGACAGGCATCTATCGGCTATCTGTTCCCAGCGAGGATGTTCGAAGTTGTTCTTCAGTACCGAGGGTAGCTTGTGTGTATCCAGGAATCTCCCCATGCTAGTCGCTGCATCCTCGAGTTGTTTATTCTCGAACTCGACAGCTCCTTCGTCGGCATCGGCCAGTTCCAATGCTTCCAAGAGTTCATGCCCTTTTTCGCTTCCTGCCTGGATAAGAAAGACATGTTCGCTTTCTTTAAGCTGTTCGGTGACGGCCAAATCATATCCGGACTTCGCTTTTGGACCCGTATCCATTGAAGAGCAGAAACAAAGATTTCCCGGCTTCGTGCAATTAACTGCGAGAATAAACGCTTTCTCGCGGCGTTCTTTGTATACAGGATCTACATACGAATCGCCCATGAAAACCTTGTCCTGTATTTCAATGGCGCATAAATCGCAGGAACGAACGCCTATGAAAGCGTAGGAGGGCGCTTGGTCGTTTTCTTGCTCGACCTTAAAACCCGCTCTATGTCGCTTCGCTTGCCAAAGCTTCAGACGTGGAGGGAATAGGTATTTCTTAAAAGAGTGAGGCCCGCTGGCGAAGTCGAAGTATTCCTCGCTACCGTTACGAGACAGTTTGTAGGAACCGGCCTCTTGGGTTTCAGTCCATCCGACGGGCAGGTCTTCAGCGCCTTCAATTTCCTCTAGCACGATGGCGTTTTCTCTAACCGTAGGTCCGACCAGAGTGTAGCCTTTCTGTTGAAGGGCTTCGAGCAATCGGTCTAAATCGGTAGAGGGTAGAATTCGCTTTGCGTAATTCGATATGGCTTCGCCCATCACGCACCTCGCCTCTCTTCCTCTCCAACTCTGTAATCAATTGTCTCAGAGCCAGTTAAGAATACATCTAGCAAGTCATTGATCGGGGCCACCCAAAGACTCACCGAGAAATTAATATAAGAATTCCTCATTTAATGAACCTTTCTGATTAGAAAAATTTATTCAAAATCAATTCAAGGTCAACGTTTAAATGAGGGATTTATGAAAAATCGGACGTGTTTTCAGAAGTCGC
>JANQKI010000024.1 GCA_028281165.1 Opitutaceae bacterium
AGTTCTTTTCGCGTTGCGGCGTATTTTTCTACGAGGCGTATCCGTTTTTTGTTACGGGCGATTGCTGATTTCTTTGCCATAGTTCAGTTATGCTGCGCTTTCCTCTTCGGAAGAGGCGGTAGTTTCTTCGGTCTGTTCGCGTTTGCGGAATGGCATGCCTAGCAGCTTGAGCAGCTCGGCGCCTTCCTTGTCAGTCTTTGCTGTAGTGACGATACAAATATCGAGTCCTGATTGTCGCTTAATCGAGTCGACGGAAATTTCAGGGAATATAGTGATGTCAGTAACGCCAAGAGAGTAGTTCCCCTGGCCATCGAGTTTGGTTGGAATGCCACGGAAATCTCGAATAGACGGGAGAGCCACGGCGATGAGCCTGAAAAGAAAATCCCACATGCGAGGACCGCGTAGCGTTACCTTGCAGCCAACCGGCATGCCTTCGCGCAATTTGAAATTCGAAATGCTCTTCGTCGCTAGCGTCTTAATAGGTTGCTGTCCTGCGATCAATCCAAGGTTCTTGACGGACTCCTCCATGACAGACTTATCCAGCAAAGCGCTAACGCCTACATTTAGAACCACTTTCTCGATACGAGGAATTTGGAAAATATTCTTATAACCGAGCGTCTTCTGAAGCTCGGGAGCGACTACTTTTTCGTAATGTTCTTTTAAGTACGGTGTGTTTTGAGAGCTCATTGTTCGTGATCCGGATTTCCGACCCGGAAGGTTTTAGTTCTCGTTGTATCCGCAAGAAAAGCGCTAGGCTATTTGGATTGGCGAGCGTCCCATTTGGTGGCGCTCATGAGGTTTGAAATATGAATGGAGCCTTCCTTTTCGACGATCTCGCCTTCTGGACGCTCCTCGCTTTTGCGCATGTGACGCTTGACCATCATCAGCCCTTCGACCACCGCGCGATTCTTCGCAGGAAGCATTTGCAGGACCTTGCCCCGCTTGCCTTTTTCCTTTCCAGAAAGGACGACGACTTCGTCCCCACGTTTGATGCGTGTTTTAGCCATCTTACAATACCTCCGGAGCCAAAGAGATGATCTTCATGAAATTCTTCCGACGCAACTCGCGAGCTACGGGACCAAATATGCGAGTGCCGCGAGGGTTGCCATTTCCGTCAATGAGCACAATCGCATTGGAGTCGAACCGAATGTAGCTTCCATCGCCACGGCGAATCGGCGCCTTGGTACGAACAACAACAGCTCTTTCGACTGAACCTTTCTTAACAGAAGCATCAACGCTGCTTTCCTTGACATTGACGATAATGACATCGCCGATGCTAGCCGTCTTCTTCAGTTGCCCAAGACGACGAATCATGTGAGCGCGCTTGGCACCGGTATTATCGGCAATTTGCAGTTCTGAACGTAGTTGAATCATGGTTACCCTACTCCTTTATTCTTCGATTAGAGGCTCCGCCACTTCTGGCTTTTCTACGCCAATGATAGGAGCGCGATCAATCACACGCGTAAGCCTCCAACGCTTTAAGCGGCTGACAGGACGTGTCTCCATAATCTCCACACGGTCGCCTAGGTTGGAATCATTCTCTTCATCGTGGACATGAACAACCGTCTTACGGTTGACCACTTTACCATAGCGAGAATGGCGATTCTTATAGTTGTAAGTCACTTTAATGGACTTGTCACCCATCTTGCTGGTGACAATCCCCATGAGGGTTTTTCTGCTGTTTCGCGCGTTTTCCATTTCGATATCAGGAGGGTTAGGCGGACTTCTTTTCGGCAAGGAGCTTCTCGTTATGAATGGTCTCCATTCGCGCGACATCCTTTCTGAGCGCAGTGAGCTCAGCTGTGTTCTCGACTTGTCCCGTTTGCTTGCGAAGTTTCAGATTTAGCAACTCGTCTCTCGTGTCGCGTATCTTCTTCTCCAGCTCGGGAAGGGAAAGTTCTCTAATGTCCTTGGATTTCATTTTCCTGGATCTGTAAAACTATTCGTGCTCACGCGTAATAAAACGCGTCTTAAAAGGAATTTTTGTGTCTGCCAAGCGCATCGCTTCCTTCGCGACACCCAATGTAACCCCGGATAGTTCGAAAAGAATCACGCCCGGCTTTACTACAGCAACGTAGTGATCAACAGGACCTTTGCCCTTACCCATACGCGTTTCGAGCGGCTTTTTAGTGATGGGCTTGTGAGGGAAGACACGGATCCAAAGCTTGCCCTTACGTTTCATGTGACGCGTGATCGCGACACGGGCGGCTTCAATCTGATTACCGGTAAAATAACCTCGCCCAAGAGCTTGAATGGCGTAGTCGCCAAAGTCGATGGACGTTCCCCCTTTAGCATTGCCGCGCATACGGCCCTTGTGGGTCTTTCGGTACTTGGTACGAGCTGGTGTAAGTGGAGGCATGTCTCAGAGAGGGTTAAGATTCTTCCTTGTTGAATATCCAGCACTTGACGCCGATGATCCCGTAAACGGTGGCGGCTTCGGAAGTGCCGTAGTCGATTTCCTCGCGCAACGTATGCAGAGGAACACTACCTTGGCGTTGAACTTCAGTACGAGCGATGTCAGCTCCACCGAGGCGACCTGAAACTTGGATCTTTATTCCATCGGCTCCGAGACTCATGGCCATTTGAACCGCCTTCTTCATAGCGCGACGAAAAGAGATGCGACGCTCGAGCTGCAAAGCCACGTTGTCGGCAACAAGTTTGGCTTCCAACTCAGGTTTCTTGACTTCAAGGATGTCGAGCAAGACCTCCTTGCCTGTCATTTTGGAAAGCTCTTCCTTTATCTTCTCGATCTCTTGACCCTTGCGGCCAATCACGATGCCAGGACGGGCAGTGGAAATACGAATACGCACACGCTGAGAAGCGCGCTCGATGTAGATACGTGGAACACTGGCGAACTTGAGTTTCTCCATCAGCTTCTCGCGAATGATGTAGTCCTCATGCAGCGTTTTGCTGAACTCGTTCTTGGTAGAGAACCAGCGCGATTGCCAACCTCTGTTAACAGCGAGGCGAAAGCCTATAGGATGCGTTTTTTGACCCATTGTATTAAGTAAATTAGCTATTCGGTATCTTTAAGGACGATGCGGATATGCGACATACGCTTCTTGCGACGAGCAACGCCACCACGAGCAGCCGCTTTGAATCGCTTGAGGACAGGACCCTGCTCGACGGTCGCGCGATCAACAGTGAGGGTGTCGCCCGAAAGATCGTGGTTGTTTTCCGCATTAGCGATAGCGGATTGCAACGTCTTGGCGATAAGGGCCGCTGATTTGCGAGGAATGAATTTCAGCAAATCCAAGGCTTCGTTTGCGTTTCTACCGCGAATCACGCGAGCGACCTCGTTCACCTTCTTCGGCGACATGCGGGCGTATTTTGTAAGGGCTTGTACTTCCATTTTACCGTTCCTCGTGTAGTCGTTTATTTCTTACTGCCGCCGTGAGCCTTGAAAGTACGGGTCTGAGAAAACTCTCCCAGTTTGTGGCCCACCATATTTTCCGTCACGAAGACCGGGACGAAGGCTTTGCCGTTGTGGACGTTGAAGTTGAGTCCCACAAAATCCGGCGTGATGGTGGAACGACGAGACCAGGTCTGGATCGGCTTGCGATCTCCAGAGTCTTGAGCCCTTTCCACCTTGGTCATCAAACTGGGGTCTACGTAAAATCCTTTTTTAATTGAGCGAGACATTGGTATCTACTTCTCCAATACTATTTACTGAGCTTGCGTCCGTTACGACGGACGAGAATAAGACTGTTGCTTTCCTTAGACTTGCGGCGGGTCGGGAAACCTTTGGCCAACTGACCCCAAGGAGAAACGAGCATTTGACGACCGCCACCGCCTTTACTCTTCGCTTCACCACCTCCATTGGGATGGTCAACGGGATTCATGACCACACCGCGAACGCGAGGACGCCTGCCTTTCCAGCGATTGCGTCCTGCCTTGCCAATTACGATGTTCTGATGCTCGCTGTTGCCAACAATCCCAATGGTCGCGCGGCAATTCGAGCTAACGAGACGCGTCTCGCCGCTAGGCAGCTTGATTTGGGCATAGTCCCCATCAATTGAAATCAGTTCAACCGCATTGCCCGCTGAACGACCAAGCTGGGCTCCCTTTCCTGGAAGCAGCTCCACTGCATGGATACGAGTAGCAGGTGGGATGAATTTCAAAGGCATGGCGTTGCCAGCATCAAAAGGGATTTCCTTGTTGGAAGACAAAATCTTGTCGCCCTCCTTCAGTCCTGAAGGAGCTAACACATAACGCTTTTCGCCATCGGCATAGGCTAGAAGAGCGATGTTAGCCGAGCGGCCTGGATCATATTCGATCGCTTGAATCTTTGCAGGAATGTCGTCCTTGTTACGCTTGAAATCGATCACGCGAAGCAGACGCTTGTGTCCGCCTCCACGACGACGCGAAGTAACACGACCGTAGCAGTTACGTCCAGCGGACTTGCTATACGACGTAGTGAGGCCCTTTTCGGGACGTTTCTTCGAAACTTCCTTGCGTTGAATTTGAGCGAAGCGAAGCGTCGGTGTTACAGGATTGAATTTCTTGATAGCCATTTTATTGTATCCTCCGAGCCTATACGACTTCGATAGTGTCGCCCGTCTTCAAGGTCACGATCGCCTTCTTGAAGTCGGATCGGTAGTTAGAGCGACCGGTTTTACGGTTGCGGGTTGGCTTGCCGCGTTGGTTTACGATATTCACACGACGTACGGAAACATCGAATACCTTTTCCACAGCGGCTTTAATTGAGTGCTTGTTGGCATCCTTGAAGACTTCGAAAGTGTACTGCCCAATTTCAGCCGATTGAAGATTCGACTTTTCCGTCAGGCGAATGGATTTAAGAATTTTATCGGCTTGAATCATGATTCGCCTCCTTTCGCGCGATCAATAAGCTTCTCCAGCGCCTTGCGTGTCACGATGATCTGATCGAACTGGCTTAACTCCGAAACGCTGACTGTCGCAGCTTCTTCGGGAAAGACTCCGGCGAGGTTTCGAATCGCTAGGAAAGTGGTGTCCGAGAAAGTATCGTCGATTAGAAGGATGCTTCCCTGATCAACCATTTTGCTCAAGATTTCAACGGCAGCCTTGGTCTTGGCAGGAGCGATATCGAGCGCTTCGATGACTTGAATAGAACCGTCATTCGAACGCTCAAACAAGGCCCGCTGAAAGGCGAGCTGCTTCACCTTCTTATTAACCTTCTTCGAGTAGTCGCGTGGACGAGGGCCAAAGACCACACCGCCTCCAACCCAAAGTGGAGAACGGGTACTGCCTGCCCGAGCTCGGCCAGTTCCTTTCTGACGCCATGGCTTCTTGCCACCACCGCGTACTTCACCACGCGTCTTGGTATTAGCACTACCTTGGCGTTGGTTAGCAGCCTGAGCGACGACAACTTCCTTCAAAGCTTGTAGCCCTTTGTTATCTTCGAAGACGGGAATGCCATCAAAATCGGCCTCTCCGTTCGCGCTACCATCGTTATTGTAAATTTTCAGCTTCATGATCGTTACCTCTCCTCGAAGAATTACTTTCCTTTGATGGCGCTGCGAACGATGACCGTATCGCCGTTGGCTCCAGGGATCCCGCCCTTGACGAGGAGGAGATTCTTCTCCGCATCAATCTTTATGATTTTCAAATTCTGCACTGTGCGTTGTTTAGTGCCCATGTGCCCTGGCATCTTCTGATTTTTGAATACATGGCCAGGGAATTGGCAGAGGCCAATTGAACCAATGCGGCGATGGAACATAGAACCATGGGAGGCAGGACCACCTTTCACGTTATAGCGTCGCATGACGCCTTGAAAACCGCGTCCCTTAGTAGAACCGATAACGTCGATCTTCTGTCCTTCCTCGAAGAGGGACACGTCCAAGACATCGCCCGATTTTATCTCGTGATCATCGTCGCAACGCACTTCGCGAACGGTCCGAGGAACGGCTTGCAAGCCCGACTTCTTAGCATGACCTAAAGCAGCCCGGGAGGAACGCTTTTCCTTTTTAGACTCGTAGCCAATTTGGACGGCGTTGTAGCCATCGGTCTCAGCCGTCTTGACTTGGAGGACAGGGCAAGGACCAGCTTGGATTACGGTGACAGGGACAACGCGATTGTCGCTGTCGTAAATCTGGGTCATGCCCAGCTTTTTACCTAGGAGAGTATGATTCATTTTTCTAAGAGGTAGGTGGAAGCGAACTTCCTTTTTTAGACCCACATTAGCGCCAGACATCGCCCGGCAAAGTTATCTGTATTAAAATTAGTCTATACGTTAATGGAAATATCTACGCCGGAAGGGAGATTGAGTTTCTTAAGCTCATCAACAGTCTGAGCGGTTGGTTCAATTATATCGAGCAAGCGTTTGTGCGTGCGAATCTCGAACTGCTCCATCGATTTCTTGTCGACGTGGGGCGAACGATTCACGGAAACTTTCTCGATACGCGTCGGAAGAGGCACGGGGCCTGAGACACGAGCGCCAGAGCGCTTCGCCGTATCCACGATTTCCAACGCAGACTGATCGACGACTCGATAGTCGAAGGCTTGCAGTCTAATGCGAATTTTCTGTCCAGTCATGATGGTTCGGATACGGGTTACTTGGCCTGGCGGGCTCTATCTTCAACAATAGTGGCGAGGGTGCTGGCAGGGACTTGCTCGAAGTGGGATGGCTCCATCGAATAGCTCGCTCTACCTTTAGATAGGGAGCGAACATCGGTAGCATAGCCAAACATGGTTTCAAGCGGAACCCCTGCGTTTACGATAGCGAGATCGTTCTTGGACTCCATGTTCTGGATTTGTCCGCGACGACGATTAATGTCGCCGATGATGTCGCCCTGAAATTCTTCTGGAGTGGAAACTTCCACTTTCATGATCGGCTCAAGAAGAATCGGTTTCGCTTTCTTCATCGCTTCCTTGAAAGCAAAGATGCCTGCCATCTTAAAGGCAGCTTCAGACGAGTCGACTTCGTGGAACGAACCATCAACAATGCGAGCTTTCCAATCGACTACCGGGTAGCCAGCGATAGTACCATTGTTGGCAGCTTCCATGATGCCATCGATGGTTGGTTTGATGTATTCCTTCGGGATGACGCCTCCAACAATTTCGTTAAGCACTTCGATGCCTTTGCCGGCCTCCTGTGGCTCTAACTTGATGACAGCGTGACCGTACTGACCACGACCGCCTGACTGGCGGACAAACTTGCCTTCACCATCGGCAGCAGAGCTGATCGTTTCGCGGTAGGCGATCTGTGGCTTGCCAGACTCGGCCTCAACCTTGAACTCGCGGAACAGACGATCGCGAATGATTTCGAGGTGAAGCTCGCCCATGCCGGAGATAATCGTCTGACCTGTTTCTTCGTTAGTTTTAACAACGAAAGTAGGATCTTCTTCCGACAAGCGACCCAATCCGAGAGAAAGTTTTTCTTGGTCAGCCTTGGTAGCCGGCTCGATGGACATAGAAATAACCGGATCTGGAAATGTCGGTGGCTCGAGGGCAATGTCGATCCCCTTGGACGCCAAAGTGTCCCCAGTAACCACGCCTTTGATACCAATCGCAGCGCAGATGTCACCCGAACGTACGCAATCCACATCCTCGCGACTGTCAGCCTTCATGATCATGAGACGACTGACCCGCTCGGTCTTACGAGTACGAGGATTAACAAGAACATCGCCCTTTTTTATGGTACCACTGTAAACGCGGATGAATACAAGCTTACCAACATAGGGATCGCTCCAGAGCTTGAAAGCAAGAGCGGTGCCCGGAGCATTGTCGTCGGGTTCAATTTCCACAACCTGCTCATCGCTATCCTGACCTTTAACGGGCGGTAGATCCAAGGGACTTGGGAGATAATCGACAACCGCGTTCAACACGCTTTGAACACCTTTGTTCTTAAAAGCGGAACCAGGAATGACGCCGACGAAATTAAGAGAAAGCGTAGCCTTACGAATACCGAGGATGAGTTCTTCCTCGGAAATCTCCTCTCCTCCAAGAAACTTTTCAGCGATGTCATCATCGTGGTCAGCAACCGCTTCAATGAGAGCTTCGCGGAGTTCCGCCGCTTCATCAGCAAGTTCGGCAGGGATTTCGCAGTCGATCACGTTAACACCCATCTGGTCGCTCTCGTCGAACTTGAAAGCCTTGTTGCGGACAAGATCAATCATCCCAGAAAAATCCGCTTCCGCGCCAATATTGAGGAAAAGCGGATGAGCATTAGCTCCTAGCTTGGTGCGCATGTCGTTAATAGCGTTTTGGAAATCCGCTCCGGTCCGATCCATCTTATTGATGAAAGCAATACGAGGCACGTTATACTTGTCCGCCTGACGCCAAACGGTCTCGGACTGAGGCTGAACCCCAGCAACCGCGCAAAACACAGCAACGGCTCCATCGAGTACGCGAAGGGAACGCTCCACTTCAGCGGTGAAGTCAACGTGACCCGGAGTATCGATGATATTAACCTGATGATTAATACCTGCAAATGGGCCTTCCCTGTTCTCCCACTGACACGAAATGGCGGCCGAGGTGATCGTGATGCCACGCTCGCGCTCTTGCTCCATGAAATCGGTTACCGCGTTTCCGTCGTGCACTTCGCCAATCTTATGTACAACACCGGTATAATATAGAATGCGCTCGGTAGTAGTGGTCTTGCCCGCATCAATATGGGCAGCAATGCCGATGTTACGCGTCCACTCCATTGGGACCGGACGATCCGAACCATTTTTCGAAGAAAGATCTTTAGTAGAAACAGCCATGATATGACTACCAACGCAGATGAGCGAAGGCGCGGTTAGACTGAGCCATCTTGTGAGTGTCTTCCTTCTTCTTCACAACGATGCCAGTATTATTATAAGCGTCGATAATTTCAGCAGCCAACGCATCCCGCATGGGAATACCTTTGCGCGAATTAGCAGCCGAAACGATCCAGCGCATCGCCAAGGATTCTTGGCGTTCGTATGGAATTTCAACAGG
This sequence comes from Opitutaceae bacterium, assembly GCA_028281165.1. Lineage (GTDB taxonomy): Bacteria > Verrucomicrobiota > Verrucomicrobiia > Opitutales > Opitutaceae > JANQRT01. The sequence goes on from JANQKI010000024.1 coordinate 8,902, forward strand.
CACTTGATAAGTGGCGCCACCAACTCGGCGGCTCTTGACTTCCAAGCGCGGACGAGCGTTTTCCAAAGCGCCTAGGAGAAGATCGACAGGATCTCCCTTTTCTAGCTTTTCGCTAACCCGTTCGAAAGAGGCATAAACAATACGCTCTGCTAAAGTCTTCTTTCCGTCACGCATGACGGTGTTCACAAGATGGCCTACCAGAGTGCTTCCATAACGAGCGTCTGGTTTAGCGGTTCTTTTCTGAGCTCTTCTACGACGTGACATGTCTGAAAATTCTTTGGCTTACTTCTTTGGTCGCTTAACGCCGTACTTAGAACGACTGCGGCGACGTTTTTCGACCCCCATAGCGTCGAGGGTTCCACGCACAATGTGATAGCGGACGCCGGGGAGATCCTTAACGCGACCACCGCGAACTAAAACAATGCTGTGTTCCTGGAGGCTATGGCCTTCGTCAGGTATATAAGCAATCACTTCGATGCCGTTGGTAAGACGCACTTTAGCCACCTTGCGAATAGCCGAATTCGGCTTCTTCGGGGTACGCGTCATCACTTGGACACAAACCCCACGCCGGAATGGATTGGAATCCAGAGCTGGCGATTTGGACTTGGTCTTACTGACCTTGCGACCCTTTCGGACGAGCTGATTAATGGTAGGCATATCTGAGTGATTTTGAGAAAAGAGCGTGAAGTTACCGGATGCTTGATGCTCGGCAAGTATTTTCTGCCGAAAAAAGAGTAAAAAGCATACCAAACCATCAGATGGCTTGAATATGCTCATAATTTATGAGTAGGGCGGATTTCGCTTGTGGCGAAAACCTATGATTTGGGAAAAAATCGAGGGAACAGGCTATTGCATTCCTTGGCCTCAAACCGCAAGGCTAAACGCTTGGGATAGTCCAAGAAAACGATCGAGAATTAAAGGGCCTAGCGGCTTCCTAGAGCAGTCCATTCTTGCCTGAAGCGAGTCTGAGAGCCTCTATAAATTCGAGAATGATCTTCTTCGTTACAGCGCTAGACTGCGAAGCCAAGCCACTGATCAAAGCATTCCAGATGAAGCTTATGGGTGGCCACGGTAGAGCCCAATTCTTCGGAGGCGATGACGTCGCGCTGGTAGTGACGGGAGTTGGCTCGATGAGAAGCGCTATAGGTACAACGGCTTTGGGCATGAGCTTGGCATCAGCAACAAACAGTGTCTGGCTAAACGTAGGAATCTGCGGACATGGCAAGCTGGACCTTGGCGAAGCTGTGATCGCCACCAAAATATCGAGCTCCACCACTGGCGAATCGATCTATCCTCAATGCCCCTGGACCGTGCCCTGGAAGGGAAGTCACGTTAAAACGCTGCACTGTCCGTCAAATGAATACGAGTATGGTGTGGCTTTCGATATGGAAGCCTATGGATTCTACGAGGCAGCTCTACGCTTCTCTCCTTCAGAATGTATCCAAAGTATTAAGATAGTCTCAGACAATCAGCATCATCCGGCAGACAGAAAATTCGACAAGAATCGGATCTCGGAGTTGATTGAACGGCACATCGACGACATTGTCTCATGTAGCAAAACGGCAGCCCAGTTTTCCAAAATTTATAAAAGTCCAAGATGGATCGATGCCATTGTTGAAGAGGCGACGAAGAATCAGGGATTCACCGCAACTCAGCGTATTCAGCTACAAAAAAAATTGGGGCAGTGGAGTCGCTTATCAGAAGAAGAGGAGCCAAAAACGATCCGAGATTTAATCGATAATGCGGCTTCAAAGAAAGAAATCTTGAGTAGACTGGAAGATGAGATCCAAGGACTCGCTGAGAAAAAGCTAGGATGAATTTCCATCGCATCTACGTAGAAAAAGCCATTCGCAGCCATCCTAGGAGCGAAGCTATCCTGAACTCTAGCCCTAAAGCGGAAATCATCGAGTGCGATCGCTACGGAGAGGTTTTTAATCCTAGAAGCCAGAACTTCCGATTTCAGAAAACGAAGCCTTCGCTAATACTAGCGAAAAAGCAGGGGCAACGCGTTCTCTCTACTCCTCCCGACTACGGCCTGGGAGCCGATAGGCACTTCTATTTCTCCCACATGCTGAATTGCCTGTATGATTGCCGCTATTGCTTTCTTCAAGGTATGTACCAGTCAGCCAACTACGTTTTATTTCCAAACTACGAGGACTTCATCCAAGATATTGAAAATACAGTTGAGAAGTATTCGGGAGAAAAATGCTTTTTCTTTAGCGGCTACGATTGCGACAGTTTGGCCATGGAGAGCATGACAGAATTTGCCAAGAGCTTTCTCCCCTACTTCAAGAGTCAGCCTAGGGCGTGGCTGGAATTGCGAACGAAAAGCGTGAATATCAGTACTCTTTTAGAGCAAGAGCCAATCGAGAATGTAGTCATAGCCTTTAGCTTGAATCCAGATTCGGTGGCCAAATCGCTTGAATACCAAGCGCCTCCTCTTTCAGCTCGGCTTAAGGCAATGGCGAAACTTGCCAAAGCCGGCTGGAAGATAGGATTGAGGATCGATCCAATAATCTGCGTTAAGGATGCCATCGCCATATATAGTGAATTTTTGAATACGATTTGGGAATCCATTCCTCTTGAAGCGGTCCATTCTGCTACGCTAGGCTCATTCCGAGCGCCAATCGGCATTTTCAAGAAAATGGAAACGCTTTATCCTGAAGAACCTCTTTTTATTAGAGGATTAAAAAATCGAAACGGTATGACCTGCTACGAGGAATCGATGGAATCCTCGTTAAGAGAAAGCATTTTCGATCAACTGAGAGACAGACTGCCCGCTGATCGGATCTTTTCATGCCAATAAAAAAGCCACGACAAGATGTCGTGGCTTTGAAAAATTGAATACGATCAAGAAAATCAACTCGCTTCAGTCGAAGGCAGGATGACTTCCTCCTCGGTCGTTGGCTCATCAACCGTCTCAAGCTCGCTACCGAACGGCAGAGTGATACGCAGGTCACGATAGTTTCGCAAACCAGTACCTGCCGGGATAAGGTGACCCATAATCACGTTCTCCTTAAAGCCGTGCAGCCTGTCCACCTTACTAAGGGTCGATGCGTCGGTGAGTACACGCGTCGTTTCCTGGAAGGAGGCAGCCGAAATGAAACTTTCCGTTTCGATCGAAGCCTTGGTGATGCCAAGAAGAACCGGCTCGGCCTCGGATGGCTTGCCACCCGCTTCAACAATGCGATTGTTCTCTCGCATGAAAGTCGTCTTTTCAACCTGCTCGCCCCAGAAGAACTCAGTGTCACCTGGATCGGTGATGCGAACCTTGCGAAGCATTTGACGAATGATAAGCTCGATATGCTTATCGTTAATCGTGACCCCTTGCAGACGATAGACTTCTTGAACTTCATTAATGAGGAACTCGTAAAGCCGGTTCGGACCTAGAATATCCAGGATTTCGTGAGGATCGGCTGAGCCTTCAGTAAGATGCTGACCCTTGTGAACCACATCGCCAGCTTGCACGATGATCTGCTTGTTATGCGGAATGAGGTGTTCCTCTTCGCTATCGGTATCCTCGTTGGTCACGATCAATTTACGCTTTGAGCGAACCGTTCCGCCAAACGAAACAATACCATCGATACGAGCCATCTCAGCAGCCTCTTTAGGTCGGCGCGCTTCGAAGAGTTCAGCAACGCGAGGAAGACCACCAGTGATATCTTTCGTCTTTGAAGCCTGACGAGGCGTCTTGGCCAGCAGCGCGCCCTGAGCGATGATATCTCCTTCAGCGACTTGGACCTGGGCTCCCGTCGGAATGGGGTATGCGGCCAGCATTTTGCCAGTCTCATCCTGAATTTCCACTGATGGATTGAGGTCCTCTTTGTGTTCAATAACTACCGTAGTGATATTTCCAGTACTTTCGTCGAGCTCCTTCTTAATGGTCACTCCAGGAATCATGTCACGGAAATGAACCGTTCCCGCTTTTTCGGTAAGAACCGGGATATTGTAGGGATCCCATTCCGCAAGTTTTTGCCCAGCCTCAATCATGCCGCCGTCGGCAATGCTCAACATAGAACCTACTACGATATCATAGGCTTCGAGTTCGCGATCATTGTCATCGAGGATTTGAATCGAGCCTGTTTTATTAAGAACGATGCTAATGCCTTCAGCGATGTTTACGAGGCGCAGACCTCGGTATTTTACGCGACCGGAATTACGAACAACAATACGAGGATCGGTAACAACAGAGCTCGCGATACCGCCAATGTGGAAAGTACGCATGGTCAACTGCGTTCCGGGTTCACCGATTGACTGAGCAGCGATAATACCTACTGAATCGCCAAGCTTGGCGACGTCATTGGTAGCGGGGTTAATGCCGTAGGACTTGGCATCGATTCCGTATTCAGAAGTCGATGTCAAAGGCGACATTACCTTGAGGCGCTCAAGGCCGCATTCTTCGATACGAAAAGCGATCTGCTCAGTGACTAGTTCGCCGGAACCTACAAGCAGCTCTTCGGGGTTGGAGGGATTGAAAACGTCGTCGCAAGAGCAGCGACCTTCAATACGCTCGCGAAGGCTCACGATTTCATCATCGCCTTCGAAAATCGCGCGCTTCCAGATCCCGTCACGAGTGCCGCAATCATCCTCAGTAATGATAACGTCCATGGCGACGTCACAAAGTTTACGTGTTAGATATCCGGCGTCAGCTGTCTTAAGAGCCGTATCAGCAAGACCCTTACGGGCTCCGTGAGTGGAAATGAAGTACTCAAGTACCGTCAAACCTTCACGGAAGGAAGAGAGGATCGGGCGCTCGATGATTTCGCCAGATGGCTTGGCCATCAAACCACGGGTACCGCAAAGCTGACGAACCTGGTTCGGGTTGCCACGAGCCTTCGAGTCCATCATCACATATACTGGATTGATGCCAGGCTTATTGTCATTAGTCTTTAGCTTGTCGAAAACAGCCTGCTTGATATCGTCAGTTGCAACCGTCCAGATATCGATAATCTTATTATAACGCTCGCCTGTAGTGATAATTCCCTGACGGAATTGCTTTTCGACAGTCTCAATCTTACTGTAAGCTTCGTTAACGATATCCGTCTTGCTCTCAGGAACGATCATATCGTCGATACCGATCGAGATGCCAGCATGAGTGGCCACCTCGAATCCAAGTTCTTTAAGAGCGTCTAGAGACTTAACCGTTTCTTCGGGTCCAGCCACTTTATAGGTATTATCGATAATATCGCCAAGCATCGGACCACCCACTTGGAAGTTGATGAAGCCGAGACTAGCTGGCCAGATTTGGCAGAATCTGATGCGGCCTACCGTTGTTGTAATGGTTTTGTGCTTACTAGTACCGAAAGTCGTTTCACGGCCGTAGTCAGGATTAGGAATGCGAACCCAATCGTGGGTGTGCATAGCGCCATCCATTTGAGCGAAGAGGACTTCTTCGACGGAAGCGGCCAAAGGAATACGATCAAGATCTTCAGCTGGTCGTTTCGGATCCATCGTCAAGAAGTAAGAGCCCAAGATGACGTCTTGCGACGGCGTCAAAATCGGCTTTCCGCTTGAAGGCGAGAAAATGTTGCCGGTAGCCATCATGAGCATCTTACACTCCATAGTCGCTTCCAAAGAAAGCGGCACATGCACAGCCATTTGGTCGCCATCGAAATCAGCATTGTAGGCTGTACAGACGAGCGGATGAACACGGATAGCCTCACCCTCGATGAGCACTGGCTCGAAGGCTTGGATGGAAAGCCGGTGAAGTGTCGGAGCGCGATTCAGCAATACGGGATGGCCCTTGGTAACTTCTTCAAGAATGTCCCAAACTTCTGGAGACTTCTTCTCGATCATGCGGCGCGCGCCACGAACCGTGTGGACGAATCCAAGCTCTTTTAGACGGCGAATGATGAATGGTTCGAAAAGAACCAACGCCATCTTCTTAGGCAGCCCACATTGATGCAGCCGTAGTTCTGGACCAATGACAATTACGGAACGACCAGAATAGTCAACGCGCTTGCCGAGCAAGTTCTGACGGAAGCGACCTTGCTTGCCCTTCAACATGTCGCTGAGCGACTTGAGGGGACGATTCCCCGCTCCTGTAACGGGACGGCCATGACGACCATTATCAAACAAGGCGTCGACCGCTTCTTGAAGCATGCGCTTTTCGTTATGAATAATAACGTCAGGCGTCTTAAGCTGCATCAAGTTCTTGAGGCGATTGTTGCGATTGATTACGCGACGGTAGAGATCGTTCAAATCGGAAGTGGCAAAACGGCCACCTTCAAGCGGGACCAAAGGCCGCAGGTCCGGCGGGATTACCGGAAGCACTTCGAGCACCATCCATTCAGGGCGAGAGCTTGATTTGATGAAGCCTTGGATAACCTTCAAACGTTTAGCCAGCTTCTTCTTAATCTGCTTGGACTTGGTGCTGCGCATGGCTTCCTGCAGCTCCATAACCGTACCCGGCATGTCCATCTGAGTGAGGACTTCACGAATCGCTTCGGCCCCCATCTTGGCCACAAACGAATCATCGCCATACTCTTCCATTGCCTGGATGTACTCTTGATCCGTAAGCAGTTGCTTTTCTTCAAGTGGAGTACGACCTGGATCGGTCACCATATAGGCCTCGTAGTAGATAACACGCTCGAGACTGCGGGCTGTCATATCGAGGAGCAGACCAAGACGTGAAGGCATGCTCTTCAAGAACCAGATGTGCGTAACAGGCACCGCCAATTCGATGTGACCCATACGTGAGCGACGAACGCGAGACACAGTGACTTCAACACCGCATCGATCGCAAATCACACCCTTGTATTTGATTCTCTTATACTTGCCACAGGCGCATTCGTAATCGCGAACAGGTCCGAAAATGCGCTGACAGAATAGCCCTCCCGGCTCGGGCTTGAAGGTTCGATAGTTGATGGTTTCCGGATTCTTAACCTCGCCGCGCGACCATGAACGGATGGTTTCAGGCGAAGCGACATTGATCGTGACGCAATCGAAATTCGATTCGCGTTCGAGTCCTAGAGTTTCTTGAGCTTCTTGTGTAGACGACATAGCTTAAATTCCTTTTTCTCCTGATTACTTGTATTCCAATTCGCTCTGGCGACCTAGACGAACATCCAAGCCAAGGCTTTGTATTTCCTTGATCAATACATTGAACGATTCAGGCGTTCCAGCCTGAAGCGTGGAATCCCCTTTAACCAGCGATTCGTAAATCTTAGTTCGTCCTTGAACGTCATCAGACTTGACGGTGAGCAGCTCCTGCAAGGTGTAGGCCGCTCCATAGGCTTCGAGAGCCCAAACCTCCATCTCTCCGAAACGCTGGCCACCGTACTGGGCCTTTCCGCCCAATGGCTGCTGCGTAACCAGAGAATAAGGACCAACTGCGCGAGCGTGAATCTTGTGAGAAACCAGGTGATTGAGCTTCATCATGTAAACCCATCCGACAACCACTTCCTGATCGAGCTTCTCTCCCGTACGACCATCGTAAAGGATGCTCTTGCCTGATGTTGGCAAACCTGCATCGCGCAAGTGCTGACGGACAATTTTTTCAGGAATACCGTCGAAAACGGGAGTTGAAACCTTCATGCCGAGCATCTTGCAAGCCCAACCCATATGGGTTTCCAGGACCTGACCAACGTTCATTCGAGAAGGAACCCCAAGCGGATTGAGGCAGATCTGAATCGGAGTGCCATCCGGAAGATAAGGCATATCTTCTTCGGGAACGATTTTAGCGACTACTCCTTTGTTACCGTGACGTCCCGCCATCTTGTCGCCAACCTTCAGCTTTTCTTTGGTGGCAACATAGACCTTAACCTGCTTGATAACCCCTTGGGCTACATCTTCGCCTGACTCGATGTTGGCGGTCTTGCGCTCACGATCCCCTTCCAGCTCGTCAAACTTGCTTTGGTAGGAGTTGATGATCTCCATAATCTTGATACGAACAGGAGAAGGATCGATTTCCACGTGCTTGGAAACCGCAGCCAACTTGCGTAACAAGGTTTTGGTGATCTTTCGGTTGGCAGGGATGATGATCTCGCCGGTCTGCCCGTTAACCACATCGAGAGGAATCTTTTCGCCAAGCAGGATGTTGGACAAGGCTTCGGTAAGACCTTCGCGAAGCTTGTCCATCTGAGTTTTATACTCCTCATTGATCTGCTTCACCTGACGGCGGCGGTCCGAAGGACTCAAACGCTCACGCTCGTAGTCGACGCGGCTGGAAACCTTTACATCCATGATGATACCTTCAACACCGGAAGGAACAACCAAAGAAGTGTCCTTAACGTCTGCAGCCTTTTCACCAAAGATAGCCCGCAAGAGCTTTTCTTCGGGAGCTAGCTCCGTCTCGCTCTTCGGCGTAATCTTTCCAACCAGAATGTCACCTGGATGAACCTCAGCTCCAACGCGGATCACACCGTCGTGATTCAAATTCTTAAGAGCTTCCTCGCCAACATTGGGGATGTCTCGCGTAATCTCTTCAGGTCCGAGCTTCGTATCACGAGCGGTTACTTCGAATTCCTGAATGTGGATCGAAGTGTAGATGTCGTCCTTCAGAACTTTTTCAGAAATAAGAATCGCGTCCTCAAAATTGTATCCATTCCAAGGCATGAAGGCGACGAGAATGTTGCGTCCAAGAGCGAGTTCTCCCTCTTGCGTGCAAGGACCATCCGCAATGATATCGCCTATCTTGATGGGCTGGCCTTTGTTGACAATCGGCTTCTGATTGAAACAGGTGCCAGCGTTGGAGCGCATGAATTTGCGCAGCTCGTAAACATGAACCCCGTTAGCATGATCTGAATACGGCTTGCTGAAGAAGTGATCAGGAAGCTCTCCGCTATCGGTGATGACAATGCGCTTGGCATCAACCGAAGCAACGATGCCATCATGATCGCTCACGCATACGGTTTTTGAATCGCGAGCAACGCGTTCTTCGATACCTGTTCCGACAAAAGGCGAATCGTTGCGCAACAGCGGCACACCTTGGCGCTGCATGTTAGAGCCCATGAGAGCGCGATTGGCATCATCATGCTCAAGGAACGGAATGAGCCCTGCCGCAACGGATACAAGCTGTTTAGGAGAGACATCCATGAAGTCTACCTGCTCCGGGCTGACTTCAAGAAACTCACCGCTTTGGCGAACCGTCACATGCCCTACGAAATTGCCATTTTCATCAACTTCGCAGTTTGCTTGAGCAATGATCTTGCCTTCTTCCTGGTCGGCATTGAGGTAGCGAATCTCCTCAAGCACACGTCCATTTTCCACTACACGATAAGGAGTTTCGATGAAGCCAAACTCATTTACGCGTGAATAAGTTGAGAGCGAATTGATAAGACCGATGTTCGGACCTTCTGGTGTCTCAATCGGGCAAATACGTCCGTAATGCGAAGGATGAACGTCGCGAACCTCGAAACCAGCACGCTCGCGATTCAAACCGCCAGGGCCGAGAGCGGAAAGACGTCGCTTGTGAGTCAATTCCGCTAGCGGATTGATCTGATCCATGAACTGTGAAAGCTGGCTGCGAGCAAAGAAATCGCGAATGACCGTAGTGAGAGCCTTGGGATTGATCAGCTTTTGCGGCGTGATCGAATCAACGCTTTGATCGTAAAGAGTCATGCGTTCGCGAACAAGACGTTCAGTACGAGCGAGTCCAAGACGACATTGGTTGGCCAACAACTCCCCAACTGTACGCACACGACGACTGCCGAGGTGGTCGATATCATCAAGGTAACCTTCGCCGCTAGTCTTGAATTTGATCAAATACTTCGTGGCCAGAACGATGTCATCCGCTTGCAGCGTGCGCTGCTCAACATCGACATCCATTTCCAATTTCTGGTTCAACTTATAACGCCCAACACGGCCTAGATCGTACCGTTTTGGATCAAAGAAAAGTCTTTTCAGCAAAGCCTTGGCGTTCGCCGTTGTAGGGGGTTCGCCAGGGCGGAGTCGCTTGTAGATTTCTTTGAGCGCCTCTTCTTCGTTTTGCGTGACGTCCTTCTTGAGGGCGCGAACGATAGCGCCATCATCAATCGCCGTATCGATAACTTTGAGTACGGAGATTCCATGCTCTTCAAACTGGCGTACAATAGCCTTGGTGAGCGGCTCGAAAGCTCTAGCGAGAACGACACCTTTTTCAGCGTCAATCGCATCTTCAACCAGAACGTATTGGCTCACATTGTCTTTAGCCAACGCTTCAGCAGTCGGCAGCTCAGCGATTTCATAGAAAAGCTTGAGAATATCGATATCCGAACTGTAGCCAACTGCGCGAAGCAGAGTCGTAATGAGAAACTTGCGACGGCGACGGCGGCGATCGAGGTAGACATACAGTAAATCGTTATTGTCAAACTGCACTTCAAGCCAGGTTCCACGGTCTGGAATAATGCGGAATGAGAGGAGCTGCTTGCCGTTGGTATGCTGCGTTTCTTCGTAACAGATACCAGGCGAACGGTGCAATTGACTAACCACTACACGCTCGGCCCCATTGATAATGAATGAGCCACGACTGGTAACCATGGGAACTTCGCCCATGTAAATTTCCTCGTCCTTAATGTTTTCCTCTTCGCGCAAACGCAGCTTAACATAGAGCGGCACAGAATAGGTAATGCCTTCTTTGATACATTCGATTTCCGTAGCTTTTGGTTCACCCACGGTGTAGGACACGAACTCCAGAACAAGTCGGCCATCATAGCTTTCAATGGGGAATACTTCCCTGAAGACCGCTTCGATCCCATCGTTCTTTCGTTCGGTGATGGGGGTTTCCTTTTGCAGGAAATCGAGATAGGAATTAATCTGAATTTCGATCAGATTGGGAGGCGTGATTATATCCTTAAGTTTTCCGAAGTTAATGCGGTCGGCCATTGATGGATCCTTATTTGTTTGAATAGATTAGCGAGTTTTGCGGCGAAAAAACGGATGCTAGAGAGCGTGACTAGATCCGGGAAATTGGATTGGCAATATAGACAGGAAAGACAGGCGCGCGAATACGCGCCTGTCTTGAGATAAAAAGCTGTGAGAAAAAGCTATCGGCAATGTTACTTGAGTTCCACCTTGGCGCCAGCAGCTTCGAGCTTGGATTTGATTTCGTCAGCTTCTTCCTTGGATGCCGCTTCTTTAACGGGTTTGGGAGCGCTTTCCACGAGATCCTTAGCGTCCTTAAGGCCGAGTCCCGTGATCGCGCGAACTTCCTTAATTACGTTGATCTTCTTGGCACCAGCTTCGGCGAGGATTACGTCGAATTCAGTCTTTTCCTCGGCTGCTTCTCCGCCACCAGCGTCACCGCCTCCTCCAGGAGCCGCGGCCACGGCTACGGGAGCTGCTGCGCTTACGCCCCATTTGTCTTCAAGGTCTTTTACAAGACCAGCGATATCCAATACGGATTGATTGCTGAGCCAATCAATTACGTCGTCTTTAGTTATGTCTGCCATTTTGTTGTTCGATCGGCTAGTTCGGAAAATTTTCCTTCATTTAAGGCCGATAAATCAGCCCTAGCCTGAATCTTTGTTTTATGTAGTTAGACGAAGGCTCCAAGCCCTCGAAAAAATGAAAATAGAATTGTCGATTAGTTTCCTCCCTCGTCGGCTTTCGCTTGGAGAACATTGAGCATGCTCTGCGGAACTGCGTTGAGCACAAAAACCATCTGCTGAGCGGGTTGGCTAAGAAGTCCTAGCAACTGAGCGCGCAGAGCTTCCAGTGAAGGCAGCTTTGACAAAGCCTTTACTCCGCCTTGATCGATCTTCTGATTGCTCAGAACACCAACCTTCACTTCCATCTTCTCGGTCTTATCGAAGAATTTAGTGATTATCTTCGCGACGCCGGACGGATTGCGGCCGCCAATCACGATAGCATTCTGACCTGAGAGATGATCGTCTAGCTCAGGAAAACCACGCTCGCGAGCAGCAACCTTGAGTATGTTGTTTTTAACTACGTGGAACTCGGCTTCCTCTTTGGAAAGCTCG
>JANQKI010000041.1 GCA_028281165.1 Opitutaceae bacterium
CTACAAATTTACCCGAAGCATATTAGTCGAAATCAATGCCCCCGATCGTGACACCGATGCCCTGCAGGACGGTTTGATGTTCTTTCTTAATCCGCCCTCGAGAATTCCCGAAGGCAACACCCTCGTGCTTCCGGCCGGAGTCGTCGATGAATCTTCTCCGTATTTAGATGACTTAAACCGATTGTTGATCACCGAAGAAAGTCCTTACGACGCGCTCTACATTCCGCAAAACACCATCATCGATGGGCGGATCGATATCAGAAAATCGGGCTTTCGCGTCTTCGGTCGAGGAATGATCATCGGCTCGCGTTGGCCTTTTGTTAAAGCCCATCCCAACTGGCGTGAGGGCTACCCGTCTTGGATCAGTCCCGATGGCGAAATAGTGAAGCCGCTTCTCAACTACAAAGCGAATGCTCCAGAAAATGGATACTCGGGTCATTTCGAAGGTGTTCTCGTCGCTCACCCCTACCATTTTTGCGTAGGTTCCGCGGAGATGAACGAGAATCTGAAAACCTTTGGCTGGCGTTTCTCCAGCGACGGCATTCACGGAGGGCACAAGCGGGGCTCCTTCATGCGTGTCAATGACGACGCCACTTACGCCGATAAAGGTTCGATCGAAGACTGCGTTTACTGGGGCATGGTCAACGGCGCCTGCTTTCAGCTAGGCTGGGGCGGCAGCAGCGATAGAGATACTCCCGTCTATGTGCGTCGCTGCGACGTCTTGAGAGGCGAATGGGACAATCTTCCCAATCCAGGCGCAGATGGCGTGGGCTCGCCCGCGCAATATACGAAACGCCCCGAGGGCCCCAATCAGGCAGCCAACCGCGCGGTATTCGCAGGCACTTTTCGCGGTGCCGGCGATCTGTATGTAAAACACAAATACTTTGAAGACATCCGTGTCGATGCCCAGGTAAACCGACTCTTCTACTTCGGTTCCCGCAGCAAGGAAGTTAGCTACGAAGACTTCCTCCTTAAAGACATCTGGTTCGAGAAAGCGCCCGAATACGCGGGCGGGATTTCCAATGTTCTAAGCGGCAAGATCACCGTGAAAGATTTCGTATTTGATAACGTAGTAATCGAAGGGAAAAAAGCCGAGTCGCTCTCCGACTTCGAACCGCTCGAAAAGCAAAACCTCGAAAACATACTTTTCAGGTAGGCGAGTGTATGGTCGGTAACTTATGAGCGTTGAATCGCGCAGAGCAAGTGCGGTAGCTTTAAATTATTGCTTCTGGCTGATCGCTTTTTGTATTCAATAATTTATGACTTTTAGAGTGCGACTGACAGGGTGTCGCATTTCTGGATTTCTCAAGCGGATTTGTGGAAATTTGAAAATTGATTCCTGACCTCGATTGAATCCCATCCCAAATTATGAGGTCATTTAGAAAACTGAGATCTGAACACTGACCCCTTCTTTTGACCGTCGCAAGGTATGCTTTGGTTTAAGGGTGGGCTAGGAAGATGAAGAGTCTGAATTCGAATCGATCAGATTAGAGGTAGTTTCTTTGATTTCCAGGGCTTTGAGGAGGTCTTGGGTGTCGCTGGCAGAGAGGAAGTCTTCTAGGGCGGAGATGATGCGGCAGGCGTAGAGGTTCATCTGGTCGTTGAGTTTGCCGAGGGCCAAGGCGTTGATGCTCACGCGATCGTCTCCCCAGTCCCCGAATACGGAAAAGACCGCCGAGATGGAGCAAATCAAGTCCACGTTTTCGTCAATGATCTTGCGGGCGTCCGCATAGCGGCGAATCGTTTCAAGGTCGAGTTGGTCGTGCATGGTGGTTGGGTTTTCCCCACGAAGGGCACGGAGGTCGCTGAGAGGTTCTTTCTTGGTGGAACGCTGTATAACAGAACAGTACGCCCTATTATACTAACATCTACCCTTGTCTCAAAATTTGGGACACTTGCTGGAACTCGCAAATCGACTCGTTTTTAAATCCTGCCGATCCGACTTGTCGCGGCGTGGTCCCTTTTAAGGGAAGAAGATGGATAGGATCGATCCTTCCCCCGCTTTGCGGGGATCTTGTTAAACTATTTGGCTAACATCGCTTCGCTGGATCCTCGACAAGTCGGGGGCAAGATCTCGCTTCGCAAGGCATGTTTTGCTTGGCGATAATCGAAGGCAATATGAGATATGGCTTCTTGAGGCTACATGAAACTGAACACTGAACGTTGACCCTTTATTCCCTGTATACGACAAGTCGCTCTCGAAGCCCTAAGCTGACGAAATCGAAAGGCTAGTGCCCAATTCGCGCTCTTGGCTAGCAGTGTCCTTTTGGCCACTTTACTCCCCTTGATTTGTGATCAGTTATTGTAGGTCGAACATAAAAGTTGATGCAGAATATTCTTGATCTAAATATATATAGATCACAAAATAATTAATTAGAATACAACTCAACATATAAAAATATGAAAATTCCCGCCTTTTATTTACTAAGTAGCCTGCTTATTTTATCTAAATCGTTTGCTTATTATAGCCATTTCCCAATCGCTAATCCGCAGTCTGTAACTGGATCAAGCTCCAAGGTTAAACTATCAGTTGAAGATAAAATAAGAAACGAGACTCGAACTGAAAATCATGATTTTGGAGCAGGGTATACTTTGGGAACGAGTGGCCGTGATCCTGAGTACGGAATAGCATATGCCCATGCCAGCTCAGGAGATAACAGACACCTTTTGCTCGCTGCATATGATCCTATATCTGGCGAATGGAGAAAAGACACTGTTCGAGAATCGTCGAAAGGGCTTTTTGAAGTGAAAGCCTGCGAAGGGAATGTTGCTATACTTTATACTGGCGAGAATTCCGCAGGAAGTGACATTTCAAAATTGTACCACTATGTATATAATCCGCAAAGCAAAGCCTGGGTCCGTAAATCATTGGAGACCCGGACTGATTCGAGTTTCAATGAATATTCAATTAATTTTGAATCTAAAGATGGGATAATCGGATATGTTCGGACTCAAATAACCAAAAATCCAAGCGGCCACGTTGTATCAACAACATATACAGTTGGCGCTTCTGTCTACGACTTTAATGCAAATGAATTTATTTCGACAGTTGGTCAGAGTGCGACTACTTCAACTATTGGAGTTATAAAAGGTACAGTCCAATATGATGTGACAGGTGGAATCCAGGGATTGCTAGGAGTTACAGATGAAGGCTGGCATGCGTCAACGTCTGGCGATAACCCGTTGTTTACCATGCCGAATTCAGCTTATGCATTACAATACTTTGACTTTGATACTGACAATGATGGAAACCTCGAAAGAATTCATCTCTTAACTGATATGTCTACAGGTGCGAACTCTGTGGCATATGATACGTCACTTGAGCCTGATGATGCGGATCCACGAAGTATTTCCATTACTAGTGAAACGCTCGAAAGCTTGGGATTTTCAAAGCAATACGCGTACGGATTTACTTCACCTGGAATCCAAATAGAGACAGTGGACATATCTGGCGATATTTCGTCAGCTCCCTATGTAAATAATTCGGCGATTTTGAACCTGTCTACTCGAGCCTATGTTGGAACAGGCGATAACCGAGCGATCGCAGGATTTTCGTTATATGCCCCCCCGGAGCAGCTAGATCTAGATAGCAGCATAACAAACAAATTCTTGCTCAGAGTAGCAGGTCCAGAGCTTTCAAATTTCGGTGTTGATGAAGAAATAGTACTCGAAGATCCGAAACTTACCTTAAAAGATCAAAAAACCGGCCAAACAATTGTGCAAAACGACAATTGGGGTGTAGGCCCTTATTCAGATTCGGATGATATAATATTCGTAGGAAACGATGCAGGCGCCTTTCTTTTAGACAATGGCAGCTTGTCATCCGCAATAACGATCGACTTAGCGGCGGGAAATTATGGATTTATCGCTGAAGGTAAGAATAATACTACTGGTGTCGCGCTGCTTGAGTTATATGATTTTCACGCTTTTGATCATGACGGTGAGGAGAATCTAGACAGAATCCAGGCGTATAATATTTCTACTAGAGGATTTGTTGGCACGGGTGATAATCAAATGACCCTTGGCTTTTCAATTTACGATGCCGATGGTCTGAATCGACCGAGAAAAATATTGTTTCGAGCTATTGGTCCAGGAATGGAAAAATCAGGTATTTCAGACTATCTGCCAGACCCAAAAATTGATCTTTGGTCAGACAATGATTGGGATTGGATAGAGGATAACGATGATTGGCATGATAATCAGAATATTGAGGAAATTGCAGAAGCTTCAATATTAGCGGGAGCTTTTTCTATTAATGGTGGTGATAAGACATCTTCCGTAATGTTATTAGAACTATATCCAGGTAATTATGGCTTGAAAGTTTCTGGATTAGGCTCTGACAAGGATGGCATTACATTAGGTGAGATATACCTAATTGAGTAGGATTTGATTTCTATTTAATCTAGTCGATCTTCATGGTCAGGGTCGTGTTGGATCGAAAAGAAGTGAAGAAAAGGGTCAACGTTCAGTTTTCAGATTATCATCTTAGAGCGTAAGTATTCATAGCAGAAAAAAGTCCTGTTCGAATTGAACAGGACTTGAAAGAGTCTTGGGCTGTCGGGACGACAGCCGCGACCCTTTAGCTAATGACCTAATCGGCTATGCTATTTACTAAACTCCTCGTTAGACTACTGGCAGCTCTCGCACACTTCCGGCTCCTCGGCTATCGCTACCTTTTTCGCTACGATGCCGCGGAGTTCTTTTTTGGCGCCTACAGTGGCTTTTTCGATGTTGGAGGCTCCTAGGGTTCTGAGGTAGTAAGTTGTCTTTAAGCCATGACGCCAAGCGGCGCGGTACATGTGGGACAGGGTCTTCATGTCGGGCGTGGCGAGGAAGAGGTTGACGGACTGGGATTGGTCGATCCACTTCTGGCGTCTTGCTGCGGCCAATACGAGCCAACTGTAGTCAATAGCGAAAGCGGTCTTGTACTTGAGCTTGAGGTCTTCGGGGATGGTTTCGATCTCGTCGAGCTCGCCGTCGAAGTACTTGAGGTTTTCCAGCATCTCCTGGCCCCAGAGGCCGCGAGCCTTGAGGGAGTGAAAATGGGTCATTATTCATAACTCATATTTCTCGATGATAGAAAATGGATATGAACTGTGAGTGACCCCCTTCTTCGCTTCGCTACGGCGTTGCAGGCCACTAGGTCTGGGCTTCGCCCAGGCAAGATATTGCTTCGCAAGGCATGTTTTTTGAATGACAATCGAAGGTAGTATGAGAGGTGTCCTCTTGAGTCTTCATGAAACTGAAAACTGAACGTTTGCCCCTTCAGTTGCCTTCCCGCTGAAAGTCTGCATGCGTGGACCCAATTAGGAACCGAGAGAAATTGAACAGATGAGTTATTTTAGCTCAATTCTCTACATGTTTGTGCGACAAAAGTGCATGCTTGATTCCCTGAAATTGCCGAAACGCAACCTATTCTAGTTCACACATTACTACGGGACTCTTGAAATTTCTCGTAGTTTCATCCGCTCGATAATTCGGGAATCCTCTCAATTTTCGGCGGCAAGCTAGTCAAGGCTTAGGCTAGAGTACGGCATTTATCCCAAAAAGCCCCACAACTAATGAAGGCTATACCCTATAACTTGACGCAAGTTACCCTGGAAAGGCGCTTGTCTCCCCTTGATAATCGTAAGTGATTTTTCGGAATTTGCTATTGACGATTGCTTTCCACCCAACTCAGGTTATCCGTGACTTTCACTGGTTGCCCCTCCTCCTTACTCCAAATCAGCTCTTTTTCAATCAGACATGGCCGCAAGCACATCGACCCGTTCCGATCACGCTCTATTTGAATGGACCCTTTTGGAAATATTACCGTCATTCATCTATGTCATTGCCGCGATTTTGGGAGCCTGCTTCGTCTACAAACTAGGGAAACATTCCCCCAGGTCTGCTAATAGCCAGAATCAAAGCTCATTTTTTATTCATCTTCGAGAACGAATGGCGTTAATTATGCTAAGTGCTCCTTATGCCGCCTTTTCCCTAAGCCTTATATTCGCTACTAATCCGCTTAATCTTGATGTAGGCGGGTCGATAGAAAACAATCTATTGTGGGCAGGGATTATTGCCATCGTAATATGGGCAGGTATGGGGGTCGCCGAAGAACACAACAAGCTTCAAAAGCAAAAGGACATAATCAATCATGGAAGTTTCAAAAAAGAAGAGGTCGCTGTTTTGAAAAAGAACCATGCTATTGATATCAGCGTTTGGGAACGTATCGGTCTCATAATTGCAACCGTTTCTCTTTCATGGTTTCTTTCGCAGCATCAGAATTTTTCCTAAAGGACATTTCAATGAGAACCATCATCCGGTCCATCAAGTCTTCTCTGCCACTGCTTCTGGCCGCTATCATAGCCACCTTTCTTCTAGCGGAATCAGTTCCCTTTGGCCTGAAAACTGGTATTTGGCTGGTCGCCGCGATGCATTTCACTCTTTGCTTCTGGTTTCACAGACGAAATGAAAGTGAAGCGGCCACTCTTGCAGAGGCTCCTTCCCAACATGCCGACATAATTCTACCCTCATCTCCAAACAATCCAACACTTGTAGAGCAGCATCCCATATCTGAGAGTAACTCAGATTTTAACGGGGCATTGTATAGCAATCCATCAGCGAGCATTTTCGGCTCTGGCGAAGGTGCTCAAGATTGGCCATCGCCCTCTGCAGTGAATTCAAGTGAGCCATGCTCAGCGAAATTGAATACCAAGACTACATCTGCGTAAGCATATTTCACGACAGCACCACCGAGCTAAGAGCCGGAAAGATACCCCACCACAATGAGCCGCCAAGTATACGCTTGGTTGAAGAGTTCAAGGAAAGCTGCAAGAAATTCAAGGACAATGCCGAGTCACTAAGCCAATCTTGGTCCAAGTCGGCACCAAAGACTGATTCGAGTTCACACAACCAGACGAAACGCAGCTTTCTATATGAGCCTCTATCCGCCAATGTGTTTGGCTCAGGAGATTCGCTCTCTATCGTGTGCGTTGACACCTACGAGGCCATATCCAAATTCGCCGCCTCCAACTTTGATCTTTCAGCCAAGCATCTAACGCTTTCATTCGTCCCTAAACTCGAGTCGATTACCAAAGGGCTAGAATTCGATCACCCTTTCCAAGAGCTCGACAAGATTATAGATGAGAACACGCGTATTCCTTCGCTTCAAAAAACGCCGTTCATAGTCGAAACGAAGTTCAAACTGAGCGGATTGGTGAATATTGGAGCGGGGATGCTGTTTCAACAGGCATTTTTCCGCTGCCTAATCAAGAAGTCCGCCGAAACTCTCTCCAAGCTTCGCGACGAACTCGACAATTGCGAGAACCTCTATGATAAGACGGACCTAGAGTCGCTTACATGCTCCATACTTGACTCTTTGGATTGGGCGGATGTCAGCACGCTCATCCTAAGCAGGAACCTCACTATAACCGCATCTCTTCTAACGGCGTTCAATTCGATTACGATCCAGGATCTCTGCGATTCAGACATGGAGGTCGCGCGAAAGGAGAATCGCACTCCCCTCAAAGAGCTCATTTGCGACGAAGATCTATCGCCCCTTTCGAAAATTCATGAAATCGCGACTAAGCTCAACGGCAATCACCCCGACTCCGAAACGCAGAAATCCGATACGGTATACTTCGGCGACAATCATGCGATTCTAACCGCTTATTCAACCACGGGTATCTGTGTCGATAGCTACTATCTAGCACTAGGCGAAAACACCCGCAATGACGCGTTTAACGGTTTCATCAAACCAAATCTAAATCTTGGAATCTGTCCAGGTCACACGCTGGAAGCTCTTTCTGAGCTTTCAAAGATAAGGACGGATACGATAGACAAGCATAAGAGTTTCGGCAGTGAAAGATTCAAACCTACCTCCAATGCGCGTTTTCACTATCTAGATCTCGGCACTCACGATCTGTCGGTCCAAGGCGTGGAACTAGACTCGCCGTTTCCTTCGCGAGAACTAAACTCGACCTCTGACTATATACTTCTTTACCACAACGCAATCCATCAATTCTATTCCAGTGCCAACATAAAAAACGGCAAACATATCCTGGATTCCAAAGTTTCGCTTAGCATCCCAATTCCAGAGTTTATCCACGCTTCAGCAGGAGATAGTCATCTCGAATACGAATATGCCTTAAGAGAAACGGCTGGTAGGTTATTTGGCGTAAATAAATCCGCGAAACCCACGGCTCCTCTAAATATAAACGAAATTGAAGAAATGCTAAAGAACATAGGAGTGCATGCTTCAATCGAAAGAGCCATAATATATCTATTCAACAACTACTACAAAGCGCTCAACGATCCGCAATTATTCGCAAATGTCCTAGATTTATACGACGTTTTTCTGACTATAGTCAAATGGCTGAAGATTAATCGAAACAATCAGTCATCCACGCAAACACAAGAATCCAAAAACTCGCACTATGGCTGCATCACCAATCAAGAATCGGAAGAGCTCTCGAAATACATAACCAGCATTCAAAACGCTCTCACGCAAAGAACGCTCCATACAGCGGAGAGCGTCGAATTTCCCGATTCCAACATCGATCTGCGAGGCGGACTAAACCAACTCCTTTCCGCTGCTGACATTACGTTGAAATGCCCTTTATACATATTAAGAGAACGTTTAGACAAAGACGTCCCGGATGGAACGGTCGGAGGAATAGCCTCTATATCCATCAATCCTGGACCGGAAGTTCACCGCGTTCGTTCCAACTACTCGGAAAAGTTCTATGCTTGCGACATTTCCATGAGCGTCGAGCATTTGATACGCCCAAGCACCTTTTGTTTCTACCTTCATGAGGTCGCCCATCTTATTTTCCGCGAATTTATGGAGGAGGGTGTAAAAGATGACATTCGTGAATGCTATCCTGAAGACAGCGAAAGAAAGAAGAAGCGAAGCCGCGAAAGAGTTGAAGAGATTTTCGCGGAGATGTTCGTATTCTATTCTGTGTTTCAAAATGACAGCGATCTATACTTACAATACTTCACTTCCTCATTTTGGCTAGACCCCTCTAGCAATAAAGAGGACCCTGACGAAGGAAAGCGACTTCTCATGGACACTCTTTTCCGATCTTTCTGCGTAGTGCACTTCATAGGGGATCGGAACTTCGAAAAAATCAACTGCGACCCTCAAGCGGCATGGAACGAATTCTGCGGCAAAATGGAATCAACGCCACCTTGCCACTTGGATTTCGACATTCTCTGGAAGGACCATCACTTCAAAACCTACTGGGAGGAAACATTCAAGAAGCACTACTTGGACATTTTCGATATTTGTATCAGCATGTCGAAGGTCATAGTAGAAACCGTCGACAATTATTTCGAAAAAAGCCTCGATCCAGACAAAGAAGAAAAGGAACGCTACGACAAAATCATCGAGGATTGTCTTGTCAAAGGTCGTCCAATCATCCGATGCCTTAGCGAACGAACTTCAAACGAGAAAGCTAGAGATTCCTATATAGATTCCTTCTATATCGTTAGAAGACTGCTATTTAGCCACCTAAAGTCGGTATACAGCAAAAAGATGCTGGATAGAAAGAATAGCGACATATTCATCCCAAGAAAATCCAATACGGGAGATATCGAATTCAAAAGCGGTGTTCCGTACTCGAAGCTGCTATTAGATAAGAGAAAAAATGCATTTTTCGTAGCAGACACGCAAGAGACCGGTAGCGTGATACTTAGGAAAGTAGTTATGACGAAGACATTTTGGGAGATTTCCAACAATTTACGTTCCAGACGTCTTATTCAAATACTCAAAGAATGTTGGGACTTTTAGACAGGTAGCTAATTTTCATTGATCTCCAATTTTATTGGATTTGAAAGAGTGTATGTTTTGTAATTCTTTATTGAGAGTTGGATAGAATTCATAAAAAGCAAAGCTCAGGACTCTCATCCTGAGCTTGGAAACCTATCTGCTCCTTCGTCTAGCTCAGGAGAGTCAATTGTTAAAATTTCATTGGCAGCTCTCGCACACTTCCGGCTCCTCGGCTGTCGCTACCTTTTTCGCTACGATGCC
>JANQKI010000068.1 GCA_028281165.1 Opitutaceae bacterium
ATTCCCAAACCGCGTAGTCCTTGTATTGGAACGCCGGCGGCTCCAGAGAAGCCCCGGCAAGGAAGCCGGATAGCTCCCCTATCAGGATGTTGCCGGAAATCCCGTCCGACACGATATGATGCATATCCCCTATCAGCCAATGCTCGCCTGGCGAGCGAGCCACTAGGTTCGCTCTAATTAGCAAATCGCTCTCCAGATCGAAGGGCCTGCTGAACGCGGCGTCCAGATCCTCCAATGAAGACTCGGAATCGTCGACTCGATTGACTGCGAAATCCACGTTTTCACGGATCACTTGAACGACGGCGCCATCAACCACCTTGAAGTTCGTCCGAAGAGACTCATGTCGTTCGATCAGGATCTGAAATCCTATTTGAAAAGCGTCAATATCTAGATCTCCTACAATACGGAGTCGAAAAGGAAGATTGAATTGAAGACTCTCCGGCGACAACTGAGTCAAGAAATATAGTCGTCCCTGCTGCGAACTTGCCGGGTAGTAATCCCGATCCTCTACAGAAACTAAGCCCTTGAGCGCCAAGGCATCGTTTTCCAACATCCTATAATCTATCCCGTTTGACGAGGAATCCCTCAGCAAGCTCTCCATACGCTTTCCCAGTTTGCGGATAGTGGGATAGATCATCATATCTTTCATGGATATATCAACACGTTTATATTCGTTTTTAATACTATTCAATACTTGAACAGCGAAGAGAGAATGGCCGCCTAATTCTATAAAATCGTCATCTATACCCACTTTTTCGATCCCCAGAACATTTCGCCAGAATCTTTCCAGGTTCTTTTCTATATCAGTAGAGGCGGGCTTATAAAGCGTAGATAAATCCGGTCTCTCCGAAAGCGTTCTGATCATCTCCCGAGGAGCTTCGATCAGCTCAGGAAGAAGGTAGCCACTAATAATGGGCTGAATACTCAAATCAGATCTAGCTAAAAACGTTCTCGAGAATCCAGAAACTAAAATTCTTTCAATGGCTTCTATTTTTTCCTCTGCGAAGCTTTTTCCGTCTATATTCAAAGGGGTTTCAACCCAATCATAACACTGCAACGAAAGTCTTCGTACTCCATCAAAAGTCGATTTGCTTCGAATCAATGTGTCTATATACGAAAGCAGAATGTCTCGACCTGGATTTTCGGACTTCTCGGAAATGCCGGAAATGTACATACAGAAACCGCAATCAGTTTTGGATAAAGCTCTTTCTAAAACATCTACTTCTCGCATACGAGACTCCAAATCGATTGCTAACGCGTCAACATCGAGTCCTCTTTGAATAGAAATGCCTGCCGGATCAACCTCATCCAAGATCGCAAAAACACCATTGATGGAACCGAAGCGCTCCCGAGCTCTAAGAAAGGCTTCTCTAGCGGTTTCGTCATTGGAAACATCAATAGATTCAACCATCATCTTGGCTCCCTTGTTCTCGAGAGAAAGCAATCTATCTACTTTTGCTTTCAAGGAAGCGTCGTAGTCCTCTGCTTCCAATATCTGTTTCCATTCATCTCTAGGCGGAAATCCGTTACCGTCAAGAATCACCAGACAAACGCTTCGTGTTATAAAAAGAAACTCTGCCATCGACAGCCCGCCTTCTCCGAGTCCGTTGAATAAGATATAGCAACCATTCTCGAAAATCGCCGGCTTTCGTTGATCGTCATCGCGATTTGGAATCTCGACTAGCGACTCTTGCCAAGATCGATTCCCACGAACAGAAGTCGCCGAGACTCTCTCTCGTTCGTCGAGAATTTTTTCCAAAAGCAGATCAGCCCAACCATCCAGCGTTTGCTCGCTAGCATTGCCCGAATCCAATTCTATAATATGTCCGTTTAGATGTGGAGAAACTTCAAAGACAGCGCGAAACAAGCCTTCCAGCAGTCCTCTTTCGGGATGGATTTCTTCAGTTTCGAGAACGTCGTACAGTCCACTCGTCAATACAAACACTCTTATTATTCGCTCTTCCACCGTCTCAGCAAGCGTTATAAGAAGATTGAGCAAACCTTTAACACAATCTTCCATTTGGAAACGATCGCTTTCCGTTTTTCCACATAAACTAAAGCCATAAACAACTACATTCGGAATCTGATCATTCGCAACCAAGTCCCCGCATAGTTGTTCGAAGTTGGACGCGCTAAAATGATCAACCTTATACTGCTTCAGAGCAGGCCTCCCGTACTCGGAACCCACGCTGACATCAATGATTTCTGCACCTCGAGATACGGCTTTTTTTGAGAAAACCGAAGTCAGACCAATCGAGTCATTCAACAAGAGCACGCGTTGGCCTTCTAAACTACTCTTTAACTCATGGCCCAATTCAATAGGCTCTATACTATTCCATGAGGGTATGAAGCATTTGATTAAAGCGGGATCAGATTTTTTCTCTTCCCGTATTTCGTCACTTAATTTATATAATTTATGCTCAAATGGGTAGGTTACTACAGGCGTCCTGAAGCGCGTCTCCTCTTTATAGTAGGTTTTCCAATCTATTGATACTCCAGTCAGCCAGAGTTTACCTAGACTTTCGACCATCAACTTCCCTATTTCACAATCTCTATCTAATGCGGTCTTCGACAGAGGCTGAACAACATCAGACGGATCCATTTTTACGATCAGCTTTTCGCATAGCGATTCTAGTTCGATATCATTTCCAATCGATAGATAAGTCGAATCGCCTGCAGCGGTTATGTTATCTACCTCCTTTTCGAACCATCCTGATTCCAACAGCTGAGATATCCAGTATTTATAATCCAAGGGCTCGTCGGGTTCTAAAGAAGCGATAGGAATATTCGGTTCGGCATATTCAACTTCTTGCAAGACACTGGTGAAATCACCGGACATTTCTCTAAAAGAATTTGAAAAGGCAGTCTGCAATGATCGCGTATCACCATTAGCGGACGAAACTCCAACCGACTGCAACTGTGACGCCCTGTCGAATAGACGACCTCTTTCGACAAGCAGCTTAAGCGCCACTGATTGGGTGAAAACGCCTGCGACGCTAGCAGCTGTATATTTGCCAGCCCCACAGCCGAGAACCTTGCAAGGCTTGATTCCCCAAGATATCCACAATTGGGCTAGCGCATGTTGAATCGCGAACGAAAGAGGCTGCCTAACTTCTTCCACTTCTATCCTCTCCAAAGCCGAATGACCATTAAAATCCAGCAGACATTCTGAAAGGTCGAAACTGATTAGATCTTTTAAAATTTCGCTAGCTTCATCGATTGCCCGTCTAAAAGTAACTTCATCTCTGTATAATTCGCCCCCTATTTTATGCAGGCAATCGAATCGATCTGAAAAAAGAAAAAACGTCGAACGGTCTTTGAAATCGCATCTGCGCTCAAGCATTCCCTTAGATAAACTTCCAAGCTCCTTCCTTCGCTTTTTCTCGTCACTATTAACAACCTTGAACTGACGCCAGTCGAAGCGTTTTCGACCAACCTGCAAAGTATAGACCGCATCGCGAACGTTCGCATCGGTCTGATCGCGAAAGAACGCTTCAAGTTTCTTCCGCAAAGCATTCGCAGCCCTCTTCGTTTTCGCAGACCAAGGTATAAACAACCACTTTCTTCCATAATCTTGAGTTTCAACTTTCGGGGCCTCCTCAAGGATGACATGAGCATTTGTCCCTCCCATTCCGAATGAACTGACACCCGCTCTTCGCCGCCGTTTCTCGCATTTCCAAGGTTCTAACGAAGCGCTAATTCTAAACGGGCTTTCTTCGAAGTTAATATTCGGATTCGGAGTCTTGAAATTTACCAACGGAGGAATCTCCCTGTTTTTAAGGCTCATTATGGTCTTTATCATACCAGCGACTCCAGCGACGTCTCCTAAGTAGCCAATTATCGGATTAACCGATCCTACAGAGCAAAAACCTTTCCTAGCCGTATGATCGCGAAACACTCTCGTCAAGGCCTCGATCTCTATAGCGTCTCCTGCAATATCGCATACGGCACTTGCTTCTATATAATCTATTGTGTCTATAGGAATTTCAGACATCGCAATGGCTTCGGATACAGTATAATATTGCCCATTTTCACCGACGCTCGCAAATCCCACTCGATTGGCCCCATCATTTTTCACTGCCGAACCTTTCAAAACGGCATGAATCGTATCACGGTCTTCTAGAGCGTTTTCGAGTCTTTTGAAAAGCAGGACTCCAACGCCGTTTCCGATGACGGCTCCCTTTGCCTCAGCATCGAAAGGCTTGCATTCACCATTTGGCGAAAAAACGTCTCCTGGGTCATATATATATCCATAACGCTTCGTATGGACAATCGACGCCCCTCCGGCCAAAGCCATATTACATTCTCCGTTTAAAATACTTTGACATGCACAGTGAACGGCGACGAGCGAAGTGGAACAGGCGGTACTAACGCTTACCGCCGGCCCCGTAAAATTTAGATGATACGCAACTCTGAGAGGCATATTTTCATCCCGAAAACCCAAGATGACAGGAATCCGCCCAAAGGTGCCATATAAGTGATCTTTACCATTAGCAATGTCGGCCAAATGATCGAGATTCAAATTCTTTCCAGCGAACACACCAACCATCCCATCCAGGCGATCGGGATCATATCCCGCCATTTCTAGAGCTTTCCATGATTCTTCGAGAAAGATACGATGCTGCGGATCCTGCAGTTTGGCTTCGACAGCGCTCATACCGAAAAAATTCGCATCGAATTCCTCAGCATCCTCTAAATGCCCAATCTTTCGGACAATATTCGGTCGATTGATCGCCTCCTCTTCAACTCCGTCGCGACGCATATCTTCTTCACTGAATTCTTTAATGCAACTTTCGCCTCGTCTGATTTTATCCCAGAGCTCTTCTATCGTCTTCGAACCTGGAAATCTTCCGCTCATCCCAATCACGGCAATATCCGTATATCTGACGCTTTCTTTCATTTCTATTGTCAAACGGTTTCCTCAAACCTATATTATTACATACGCAATATGCATATGCATATTTCCTAATTTTCGAAATGCTCTATCGAAGAGCAGCTACTAAATCTGCGCCACGCGTTGACGAAGCATGGATCTGCGCTTCAGATCCTTGGCTCGCTCCAAGCGTTCCTCAGTTTGCTTTTTAGACTTTGATTTGGTCAAAACTTCGTCTTCAGGATCCGCCTCCAGGTATTCGGAGAACGCCTTTATTGTGCCCAGTTCGAAGTGCTTCGCGAGGGGAATAGACCTCTCTAATTGATTCGAGAGCTTAGCGTTGACAGCAAGGGCCTTAATGGAATCGCCACCTATGCTAAAAAATTCGTCTTTAATACCGACGGGATCGAGATTGAGAACATCTTTCCATATATTCGCAATCAATTCCTGGATTCTGTTTTGCGGTGGAACGAACTCGACGCCGGTTCTAATTCTATTTTCCGTATCAAGTAGAACTCGCCGATCCAACTTGCCATTCCGAGTAAGGGGCACGACGTCCATCAAATGAAATTCAGACGGGACCATGTATTCAGGAAGCTCCGACATCAGTGAGTCCCTCAGAGACTCCACCGATATATCGTCGTTCGAAGAAACAAGATACGCCCTCAATGTATTGGCACCATTCAAGCCCATCGATGCTAGCACAACCGCCTGATCCACTCCATCGATCCGTTTCAATGCGGCTTCGACTTCTCCAGGTTCTATACGAAAGCCACGAATTTTCACTTGGTTATCCACGCGACCAAGAAATTCTATATTTCCGTTAGGCAACCAGCACGCCAAATCCCCGGTACGATACATACGCTCGCCCACTAAGAACGGATTCTCTACAAACTTCTCGGCAGTTAATTCATAGCGATTCAAATAGCCGCGAGCCAACTGCGTGCCTCCAATGCATAATTCACCAGAAACGCCAAATGAAGATGGTCGATCGTAATCTCCTAGAATATATATTCGAGAATTCGCCGAAGGTTTTCCA
Organism: Opitutaceae bacterium; assembly: GCA_028281165.1. Taxonomy (GTDB): domain Bacteria; phylum Verrucomicrobiota; class Verrucomicrobiia; order Opitutales; family Opitutaceae; genus JANQRT01. The sequence goes on from JANQKI010000068.1 coordinate 5,913, forward strand.
ATAGAAACTGTCCTCCCTATATCGAAATTCTGATCAAATCGATAAATCATGCATCCAACGGTAGCCTCTGTTGGACCGTACTCATTATAAATTTCAACATCCCCAAACTGCTCGCAGACGGCCTTCGCTAATTCCGAGCTTAATTCTTCCCCTCCTACAATAAACTTGCGAATATTGCTTTGGGAACAATCTAGAGAAACCATCGCTTGTAAATGCGCTGGCGTCACTTTGATGATATTCAGCACATCCTCAGCAAGGACATCCCGCAAGAGATCAAACACTTCACGCTCGGGGAATATGCAAAGGCACCCTCCATTGGTAATGGGAACAAACGTTGACGTGACCGTAAGGTCAAACGAAAGCGAAGTGTACCAGGGAAAGACAGGAGTCTCTTTATCACAATAATTGTCGTTTGCGCACGAAATATAATTAACGAGCGATTGGTGCTCGATCAGACAACCTTTTGGCTTTCCCGTCGATCCAGAAGTGTAAATGCAATATGCTAGGCCCGAGGAGCTATTCATTCTAGTTGGAGAATCGACTCTTTCGGTATAGGATCCTGGGGAATCGAGATCCAGCGACCTTCCCTCGAAAACATCCCTTAACGGATCCCCTCCCTTGACTAATACCGTCTCAACCTTAGAATCCTGCAATATATAATCTTTCCTCTCTTCCGGAATCGTCGGATCAATGGGCAAATACGCTCCACCGGCTTTCAAAATGCCAAGCATCCCAACGAGCATTTCTAATGAGCGTTCAAGGCACAAACCTACTAACGCATCTGGTCCTACGCCATATTCCTCACGCAACTTCCATGCCAAACGATTCGAACGCTCGTCAAGCTCCCTGTACTTAAGCTTCTCCTTGCCAAATAGGGCCGCTACGGCATCAGGAGTTTTACACACCTGCTCCTCGAACAGCTCGTGAATGAGCAGATCTTTTTGATAACTGACGTCGGTAGCGTTGAATTCCCGCAAGAGCTGGTGTTTCTCGGAATCCGACAACAGGCAAATTCCATGGACCAAACTATCAGGCGAAAAGGCTAACTGCTCCAGAGCTTTCAGGAAATAACTGGCAATCCGATCCGCCTGACCCGAGTCGACCTTCGACTCGTTTCGAACAAGCGATAAGATCAGCCCTTGACCAGCAATCCGGTGAACGAACTGACAGGTAAGCGGGTAGTTAGTGCGTTCGAAGAAATAGCCATTTTCCGTATTCGTCTGTATACGCAGGTCTTCGTCCACGCTATCCAATACGTGGAAATGAATATAATTGAAAACGATCTCGAATAGAACTCTTCCCTTGGAGAGAGACTGAATCTCAGACAAGGGAAACTGTCGGTGCTCCATGCTCTCTAATTCCGAACGAAAAACCTGCTTTGCCAGGTCTTCCCAACTGAGTGCCTGATGCTTCAGGGGGAACGGAAGCGTATTTAAGAAGAGTCCAAGCAGGCCCTCGCCTCCCGCTACTTCAGGCCTTCCCGAGCTGACCAAGCCAGTCAGTCCATCGCAGCCACCGCAAAGAAGCGATACAGTTCTGACGTGCGCAGCCAACAAGATCGATTTTAGCGGGATTCCTAGTTGGCTAGACAACTCAGTAAGTCCATTGTATATTTGAGGACTGATTACCCTCGCCAGGCTTCTCGTCTCATCTGCCTTAGAATCGATAGTCAACATTTTCGGTAACGCCGCGAATTCCTTTCCTTCTACGATGGCAGACCAATAGTCCCGCGAAGTTTCGCGCTCAATCGCAGCCCGTTCCATAGAAACGTATATTCCAAAGGAGGTCGTCGACTCCACCGGAATCGACTCTCCGTTTAGCTCAGAGACGTACGTTCTAAAAAGCGATGCGTTCAGGCTGGCGATGCTCCAGCCATCCAAAATACTATGATGAAAACTAACGCTGAACTGAAATTTCTCGCGAGTCTTCAGGTGGACAAAAAAACGAATGAGGGGGGCTTGATTAAAATCGAAATCGCGCCTTCGCTCGCTCTCCAGAAACTTTTTGATACCCTCTTCCCAATCGTCCTCGCCTAGGTCGATCCAATCAAATACCTCGAAAGACGGCGCCACTTCAGCATGAACCAGCTGCAAGATCTCCTCGAATCCCCTAAGAGCAAAGCTGGTCCTCAAAACCGGATGTTTTGAAACAAGCCAATCGAGAGATCTCTCCATGGCCGGCCGATCGAATCGTATTCCCAACTCGTAAGAGAATAAGTCGTGATAAACGCCGTCGGAAGTCTCGCTCGACAGGCTATGGTAAACCATTCCTAACTGCAGACGCGTCAACGGATAAGCGTCTTCAATCTCCGGAGCTATGAGTTTCCGATCCGATTCGCTTATTAGAGCGAAGGGCGTCACCGAGCTTTCACTAAGCGCTATCTCTCCTCTTTCATTAGCTATCGATTCCACTAAAGACCGGACGGTCGAGTAGCGAAACAGCTTCTCCACACTAATAACAAGGCCGAGTTCGCTGGCCTTTGAAACGACCTGAATCGCCCTAATCGAATCTCCGCCAAGTTCGAAAAAACTGTCTTCAATACTAACTCTCTCGATTCCGAGAACCTCCCCCCATATCGAACAGAGAGATTCCTCTCTTGCGTTTCTAGGCGCTACGTATTCAGAGTCTGAGCACGATTTAGAACTAGGGTCAGGCAAGGCTTTGCGATCCACCTTCCCGTTCAGATTTAGCGGAAACTCGCTGAGTTTGATAAGGTGGGTCGGAACCATGTAAAGCGGGAGCGCTTCTAGTAAATCTCGCCTCACACTCGACTCCGAGAGCGCTTTCTCTCCGGTCCAGTAGCCACACAGATACCACTCGTCTTTGGCGTTTTTCAATGCTGTGCACACAGATTGACTTACGCCCTCAACACTGGATAACGCCGACTCCACTTCACCTAATTCAATACGGTGTCCGCGGATCTTAACCTGATCATCGATACGGCCCAGGTACTCGAGACTTCCGTCCTCGAGCCATCGAGCCAAATCCCCAGTACGATACATTAGGCCGTGCGTATCGTATGGGCTCTTGACAAAGCGCTCTCCAGTCAAATCAGGTCGGTTCAAATAGCCGCGAGCCAAACCCGCGCCTGAAACGTGTAGCTCGCCAGGAACTCCAATCGGCTGAAGTTTTCGCTCGCCCCAAAGCACGTAAGCTCTGAGATCCGTGATGGGAATTCCCACGGAGCTTCCCACTCGGCCGCTCAAGTCGCTCTCCTTTATTCGCTTGAACGTCACGTGCACCGTCGTCTCGGTAATACCGTACATGTTGGTCAAAATAGGCCGATCCTCGCCCCTGCGCGACAACCAAGGCCTTAGGGTTTCATACTTTAGAGCCTCTCCGCCAAATACCACATGGCGCAGAGAGAGCTCAGAGTCGGCACTTACGCGTTCGCCATCTTCAGCCACGAGTAAGCCAAAGGCTGAGGGCGTTTGGCTTAAAACAGTTATCTCTTCAGCTACGAGGAGATCGTAGAAATCTTTCGGCGATCGACTGATCCAGTAGGGAACGATCACAAGACGACCGCCGTGAAGAAGCGCTCCGAAGATCTCCCACACAGAGAAATCGAATCCAAAATAGTGGAATAACGTCCATACGTCATTCTCGTCGAAGTTAAACCAAGAATCGCACGCGGAAAACAGACGAGACACGTTCCCATGCTCAATTCCCACGCCCTTGGGCTTTCCCGTCGATCCAGAGGTATAAATAATGTAGAGCAGATCGGATGGAGAGCCGAAGCTCTCGACGGGCTCGCCGTCGTCCTTGTAGGACTCCTCGCTAAGCAGATCCACGACACGTCCCTCGAAAGAAAGATCGTCCGGCTTCTCACCCCTAATCAAAAGCGTTTCCGAGCCACTGTCGGCAAGCATCAAGCCTATGCGCTCCAGTGGATATTCCGGGTCAATCGGCAGATAAGCCCCTCCCGCTTTAATAATACCCATTATGCCCACAATCATTTCGATCGAACGCTCAAGGCATAGACCCACTATTACGTCTGGCCCGACTCCATGATCCTCGCGAAGCGTCCGAGCTAAGCGACTCGACCTGTCATTGAGCTGTCGATACGTCAATCGCTCCTTGCCTAATACTACGGCTACCGCGCTGGGGAACTGCCGGACCTGCTTCTCGAACAACTCGTCGATACGTTTATGCGGATAAACGGTTTCGGCATGATTGAATGTGTTCAAAATAGTCTTTCGCTCTGTTTCGGAAAGAATGCTATAACAAGAAATTTCAGACCCTGGGCTCGAAAGCGCCGACTCTACAAGAGTAACGAAATTATTGGCCATTCTCTGAATAGAGCCTTGGCCGAATAGATCTCGCCTATATTCAATCCTCAATTGATACGCGACATCTATTCTCCCAATTTCAAAAGAAAGATCGAATTTCGCCCGGCTTCTCGAAAACTCCACGGGAGCCACATCAAGATCATCTATATCGGAGCTCCGAAGGTTCAGACTCTCTTCTACAAACGAAAATTGAACGTCGAATATCGGGTTCCGGCTACGATCTCGGTTCGGGCAGAATCGATCCACCAACTCGTCAAACGGGAAATCCTGATTTTGCAAAGCACCTGCTCGTATTTCTTTCAATTCTAAAAGGTAATCAGCAAACACTTTGCTTTCCTCCGGCTGACTACGAATCGCAAGCGTATTGACGAGCATTCCTACAAGTCCCTCCAGCCCTCTTATTCTCCTTCCTAAAACTGGCGTCCCAATAATAATATCATTCTGACGGCAATACTTGCTCAAGAACACTTTTAGCACTGCAAGAAACACTATGAACGGGGTGAGTTTTCGCTCCCTGGAGAACTTATCGATTTCGCTAGAAAGGGCAGCAGAGAACGTAGTTGCCAATAAGCCTCCGTCGAAAGTGAGATCGGATGTCCTTTGGCGGCTCAGAGGCAGGTCCATAACCGGTATCCTCTCGGAAAATTGCCGAGACCAATATTCGCTCTGCCTCTCGAAATAGCGTTTCCCAAAATCGCCAACCAACCAATAAAGATAATCCGCGAACTGAACCTTTTTCTCCTCAATGGGCGCTCCGACATAGAGATTCGAGAAGTCGCTAATCATGATCTGAAGAGAGCTCAGATCGCCAATTATATGATGGATATCAATAAATAGGACATGGTCCGTTCTCCGCTTGAACAACTTCACGCGCAACAGAGGGCCAACCATCAAGTCGAAAGGCTTTACCGAAGCTCTCAAGGCCTCCACTATATCTCCGTCAAACGATTCCAAGTATGTGAAATCGTATTTGTTCGAAGTACGAATAACTTGAACGACACCGCCGTCCTCGTAAGCAAAGTGCGACCTGAGCGAATCATGCCGCTCTACTAGCTTTTCGAAAGCCCATTGAACACGCTCTCGATTGAGATCCCCTTTTATAAGATAAGCCGCGCTCATATTGTAGGCAATGCTATCTTTACTGGCTTCTTGAATCGCAAAGAGTCTTTTCTGCTGAGGCGCTACGGCAATCGCTTCACAGCCGTTCTTTGATCGAGGGAGGGCTTTGATTTCTTCGGAATTCGAAACGGCCCTTATGAATTCAATAAGGGCTGGCTTTGCCGCCAAAACTCTCTTCCGCAAATCGCTCGTGAAACTACTATTAGGATCAGAAACGCCAAGCCCATCTTCACTCAAATGAAGTTTAATGCCTACCTCTTTAAGCTCGCTGATCAACTCGCTAATCATTTCATAAATACTCTATTTCAATATCTTTTTCTAATAGCTTATCTTCCGAATCACCCTTCAGCCATCTTACCGACTCGATCCAATCCGATATCTTTGATATCATTGGCTGTTCGAAAAAAACTTCCTGCTTTAAATCGATGTCGAAGACTTTCGACATATCATTAATTATCTGTATCGCTAACAAGGAATGGCCTCCGAGTTCATAATAGTCGTCATGAATTCCAATCTTATCGATCTTCAAGTGAGACTGCCATATATCTACTATGGCTGCATCGATTTCGTTTCTCGGCGGGACGTATTTAGAGCTCAGCAAGCGATGCTCATCTATTTCACTATCATCGAACGATACGGGCTCCGACGATTGCGATTGAGCGTCCGGCCGCAGCGAATACAAGGAGCGCTCAAATGGATAAGTCGGAAGAGGTACGCAATTGAGATCTTCAAGATTCGAACTGCTTGGCCACTCCAACTTCATATTGTTTCCCCAGAGCGTTCGCAACGTCCGTCCCACTTCACTCAGATCGGTCGAACCGCTACCACTCCCTTGTAGAGAAGAGAGAATCAAATGCTCCTCGCCGCAACCAGGGTGCGACTCGATGAACGAACTCAACGTAGCGCCAGGACCTACCTCCAAGAATACCTTGTTACTTCCATCGAGAACCGTTTCCACGCATTCAGAGAATTTCACGGCTTCGCGCATTTGGCGCGACCAATAGATCGGAGTGGCGTTTTCAGCTCCAAACGCCTTTCCTGTGAGATTTGAAATTATGGATACAACTGGTTCGTTAAACGTTACCGATTCCATGAAACCCTCGAACTTTCTCGCGGCTGATTCCATTGAACCGGAGTGAAATGCGCGCGTCGTCTTCAGCAGCTTGTATTCAATATGGTCGTCTTCAATCCAACACCTCAATCTCTCGATAGAAGACGGACTGCCTCCCACCACAACCTGATTCGGAGCGTTGATCGCAGCAACTTCGCAGTCGGTCCTCGCGCCATACTTTTCTCGATACAGGCTTTCTCCTATAGGAAGAGCCATCATTTGCCCGACAGCCGACTCTCCCATTAAGCGACCCCGTTCGCATACGATTCTAGCAGCGTCCTCCAACGACCAAATGCCAGCGATACATGCAGCCGTAAGTTCGCCTAAACTATGACCGATCATAAAATCCGGCTTGAGACCAAAACTCATCCAGAACATTGCTAGCGAGTACTCGATGGCGAAAAGAGCGGGCTGAGCATACTTCGTTTCCGTCAACAGAACTTCCGTTTCTTCAAGACGATCCCCTTTAGGGTACAACATTTCTACGAGCCCTATATCCAAATAAGCGCTCAAGATAGCATCGCACGAATCGATGTGAGATCTGAATACGGGACTCGATTTATATAAATCGTAGCCCATGCCGACTCTCTGGGCTCCCTGTCCCGGAAAAAGAAAACCGATAGACAAGGCCTCGCGAGATTTTCGAGCACTTCGAACCACTCGCTCCGAGCTTCCGCTTAAATCGCCCAGCATTTCATCAGGATTCCGACCTAAGCATATATCACGATAAGTAAAATCGTGCGATTTTCTTTGAAGAGTATAGGCGGCATCAGCCAAAGGGACGTCCGGATGCTTTTTCAAAAATTCAAACAGTTGCGCCTTTCTTCTTCTCAAAGTAGCCGGGCTCTTGGCAGATATCGGGAAAAAAGCCAGTGATCCTTCAGATGAGGTTCTATCGAACGGAGGCGGCGACTGCAAAACGACGTGCGCATTCGTACCGCCAATACCAAAAGAACTGACACAGCCGTATGCGACGCTTCCTAAACGCTCAATAGGTACATTTTCCTTAGCAACATAAAACGGACTTTCTTCCAGCTGTAACTCAGGATTCGGAACATCGAAATTCAATGTAGCGGGAAAGACCCCCTTCTCTAAAGCCAGTACAGCCTTTATCAAACCAGCTACCCCAGCTGCCACATCTAAATGTCCTATATTGCTTTTCACGCTTCCGATGGCGCAATACTTCTTCCGTGAAGTGAACTCCTTGAAAGCATACGACAGCGCTTTAACCTCAATGGGATCTCCAAGTATAGTTCCCGTCCCATGGGCTTCCACGAATGCCATTTTTTCAACATCCACCCCCGATACTTCAATAGCCTCGAATATAACCTTTGATTGACCATCAACACTCGGCGCAGTGTAACCAATCTTTCCGTGTCCATCGTTATTAATCGCAGACGCCCTAATAATGCCTCGAATATAATCCCCGTCATCAATAGCTTGAATCAGAGGTTTTAGAAAGACAACTCCGGCTCCCGCTCCGCGCACCGTGCCGGACGCATTTTTATCGAAGACGCGGCAATAGCCATCCGATGAACGAATAGAACCTGGTTCATATAAATATCCGCATTTCCGATATCCTCCTACAAACACGCCACCAGCGGCTGCCATGTCGCATTCGCCAGTTATTAAACTCTGACAAGCATGGTGCACGGCCACCAATGACGAGGAACAAGCGCTCTGCACGCCTACACATGGCCCTTTCAGGTCAAGTTTATAGCCCACACGAGTACTCAAGTGATCAGAGGTGTTTCCCAGCATAAGCTGATACCCTTTTACGGAGTCGACCAACGATACCCCCGATTTCAACAACTCGTGCAAATAGAAATTCATGCCAATGCTGCCAAACAGTCCAATAGGGCCCTCATACTTAAACGGACTGTACCCCGCAGATTCGATCGCCTCCCACACGCACTCGAGAAATATTCTTTGCTGAGGATCGATCTCTTCCGCTTCTCTTCGGCTATAATCGAAAAATCCCGCATCGAATTCCTCGGGATTCTCAAGAAGGATCTGCGCCCTAACATAAAGAGGATCTTCAAGAACGCTCTCCTCAATGCCGTCCTTCAGCAATTCGTCCTTAGAATAGTGGACAACTGAATCCCTGCCAGAAACAAGGTTGTCCCAAAAATCCTCTATATTAGCGGCTTTTGGAAACCTTCCCGATATTCCAATTATCGCGATATGATTTTCATCTATATCAGAACTGCTATACATAGAGATAAGCGGGTTCCGGATTCTAACTGCAGACGCTACTTCAAGCCCCAAGGGCTTGCCCCATCTCTCAAAAGACCCAAGGTTCAATCCCCAGTCTCCTATTCAGTCTCTCGAACTACTCCTTTTTTTACGAAGAGCGGAAACGCTTCGGATTCTCGAGTTGCGATTAGATTCGCCCAAAACGGGCGCGCTCTTTAAATCGGACCTCTTTTGCTTATCGATAAAGGCTGCAAGACTTTGGACGGTAGGATTCTCGAAAAGATCTGTCACAGTCAAACGATCATCTAATCGCTTCTTTATAATTTTATGCATTGACAAAATAAGCATGGAATTCCCGCCGATATCGAAAAAATTGCTGCAGATGTCGATTCGGTCTAAATTCAAGACCTCTTTACATATCGCTTCTAATTCGATTTCCGTTTCGCTTTCCGCAGAGACGCAGTTCATTTCATCATTTTTGAACTCGACCACTTCTGGTAAATTCTTCCTGTCCGCTTTGCCATTCGAGGTTACGGGAAGCATATCAAGTACAATGAAATAAGAGGGAATCATATAATCAGGCAAAGTTCGACGAAGTTTCCTTCGCAAATCTGATACTTGAATCACACTCACCTGCGTATAGTATGCCACCAGAGTCTTTTCATCATTTACTTCCTTAACCGCCACGATTGCTTGCTGCACTTCGTCTATCCTCAGCAGAGCTGTCTCTATTTCCCCCAGCTCGATGCGGAAACCGCGGATTTTCACCTGGCTGTCCATGCGCCCCAGATACTCGAGCTCGCCGCCGGGAAGCCAGCGCCCCAAGTCCCCCGTCCGATAGAGGCGCTCGCCGGGCCGGTAAGGGTCGGCAACAAACTTTTCGCGGGTCAGGTCCGGGCGGTTCAGGTAGCCGCGGGCCAGCTGCACGCCGCCTATGCATAGCTCGCCGGAAACGCCGAGGGGGCAGAGGCTCCCAGAGGCCTCGAGCACGAACATGCGGGTATTGGCCACCGGAGCGCCAATCGGCATGCGCTCGTCTCCGACCAACACGCGATGGCTCGTCACGTCCACGCTCGCCTCAGTCGGCCCATAGAGATTGTGCAACTCCACTCCGTGCGCGAACCGCTCGAAAAAGGTCCTCTTATGGCTCAGCGACAGCGCCTCGCCGCTGCATATGAGCCGCTTCAGACTCGTAAAGCGCCGCCCCTCTCCCGGCGGCAGATAGCCTAGAAAAGCCTCTAGCATGGAAGGCACAAAGTGGACTGTCGAAATCCTGAAAGCTTCAATTGCCCGGCCGATCGCTTCAGGGTCTTTCTCGCCGCCCGGCTTGAGAAAGTGGAGCCTGGCCCCGCATAAAGGCGGCAGCAGCAGCTCCCACACCGACACGTCGAAAGTATAGGGGGTCTTCTGCAGAATCGCGTCGCCCGTTCCAATGCCGTACGCGTCCCGCATCCAGAGCAGGCGGTTGACGATCCCCCGATGCTCGACCATCACGCCCTTGGGCCTACCCGTCGAGCCTGAAGTGTAGATCACGTAGGCCAAGTCCCCCGGCGACCTCGCGCTCTCGGGAGCGCCCGCCCCTTCCCCTCGGAAACCCCCATCCAGAAGGTCCAAAGCTCGGCCCTCAAAGGAGACCCCCGGGGGAGCCTCCCCCCGGACCAAGAGAAGCTTCGCGGCGCTGTCCTCAAGCATGTAGCCAATGCGGTCGGGAGGGTAGCTGGGATCGACAGGGAGATAGGCCCCACCAGCCTTGAGGACGCCGAGGATGCCCACTATCATCTCTAGCGAGCGGTCCAGACACAGGCCCACGATCACCCCGGGGCCCACGCCATACTCCTCGCGAAGCTCCCGCGCCAGGCCGTTCACGCGGCCGCGCAGCTCCCGATAGGTCAACTCTTCGCCTTCGAACGCCGCAGCCACCAAGCCCGGCGTTTTCTCCGCCTGTTCTTCAAACAAATCGTCAATGCGCCTATCGTCCGGGTAATCAGCCTCGGTGGCGTTGAACTCTTGCAATAGCGAACGTTCCTCATCTCCCAGAATTTCCAATTTATATATAGGCGTTTCCGGATCCTTGATCGCATTTCCCAAAACTGTCCTAAATTGGGTAGAAAGACCGGAAACATATTCTCCTATAAACAAATCTGTATTATACTCGAAAACAACTTTCCAGACATTCAACTTCTCTCGAACGTAAGTTGATAAATCGACTTTTGAACTCGACCACTCATCCTCTATTTCGCAAACTTCCCACTTCAGTTCCGAATCCGCTGGAAAGAACTGGAACATAACTTGGTAAATCGGCGTACGACTATAGTCAACTGGCGCCCTAACTTCTTCAACGATTCGCTCGAAAGGGGCGTCCCCATTTGCCATATCCTCTACGCAAGCTTTGCGTAGACGACAAACGTACTCTCGAAACGTCTCTTCCTTTTCCATCTTCAAGCGAAGCGGAAGCGTGTTAACGAACATGCCCACAGAATCAGCAGATCCGCTACCGTTTCTTCCTGAAACAGGGACCCCAACAACAAAGTCAGTTTGAGCAGTATGCCGATACAAAAGTAATCGATATACGGCCAACAAAAGCGTGAAAATCGTGATTTTTTCTGCACGACAAAATTCCCTTGCCTCTTTCACCATTCGTTCTTCGATGATTATAGATTTTCTCTTCCCTTTATAAGAGTAGACTTGAGGTCGCCTTCCAAATAGCGGAAGATCAATAGGCTCAACACTGCTTAACGCGTTTTTCCAGTATTCTACCTGCCTACTTATACGGTTTTCATTTCGACCTCGATCTTGCCATTCGAGAATCTCTCTTAATCGACTAGCGCGGACTTGTCGAGCCGAAGTACTGCCATTGGTAAGCTCCCCGTAAGTATCTATTACTTGGCGTAATAGAATTCCTAACGAAGCGCCATCGCAAACAACGTGATGCGCCACAAACAACAAGTAGCTCAAACCTTTATCATCTCCTATTCTTAATAGGCGAATTGGCATTTCTTCAAACAAACGAAATCTCCGCTCTATTTCATTTCTAACAAGTCGGTTTCGTTCTCCAGCGTTGTCTACCGATTCCATGACAACATGTCTGATTGGAAGTTTTACGATGGGGAAAACTTGCTGAAACACGCCGTCTTCAGCTTCAAAGAAGCGTACGAGAATACTTTCGTGCCTCGCAATTACCAATCTCAAAGCAACCTCCAGAGTACTTATCTGACAAAATCGTGGTAGCCGAACAAGAGCTGGCAAATGATATGCGTGATTCCTAGGATTTAGCCTGTAAAGCATCCAAATTCTCGATTGGGCGCTTGATAGAGGATATACATCGCTCGGCCGCTGAAGTCGTTCTCTTACTAGTGAAGCGACTCGCTCAACTTTGCTTTCTCTTAAAGTCTCATTTCGCATGTCCAAGAACACGATTTCGCATCGATCTAGAAGATCTCGAAGTTTTCACAAATGAATGGGACTCCTCCTGCCTACAAATAGTGCGAGGGATAAGGAATTCCCTACAATGCCAAAGGGTGCAGTTACGATTTAAGTCAAATATATAATCGAACAAGTATATAGCCGCTTAGGGTGCTATACATTGAGCGGTAGAACGCTATGCTCCACTCAATCTAAAAAAACCAAACCAATCAATATAGGCCATCAAGATATTGAGCCGGATCCAGGTCGCTATCAATAACTCTCGTCGAGAATGAATCAGCATAGCACTCAACATAATCAGTCTCCCTCGTTACTGCAGTACAAAAGATAGCACTAACATCGAGGAAGAGCGGCGCGCGACGAACTAAGCAACGACTTCGCCGGCAAGCTCACGATCCCTTCCTTCCTCGCCATATATGGATTCCAATCAACGGTTTCACACAACTCGAAGCGCCCGAGCCGGTGAGCGCCCAAGGGTCTTTTTGACTGAAATCGACGACGCAAAGAGTACTGTAGGCAACATTAGCGCTATCACAAAAAAATAAGATGCCGGATCCCAATGAGTCGTTTGATACAGAACATCTTGAAAATTCCTCATCAAAATAAACGACGCGCCGAGACCGGCACAGATAGCCAAAACGCATACGGAAGCCCATGGCAGTAAAACGCTTTTAATAATGTGGACTGGACGAGCTCCGACTGCAACACGCATGCCAACCTCCCTTTCTTGCGTGTCGACGGACGCTCTTACAGCAATGTAAATACCCATGATTCCAAGTGCAATGGCAATTACTAGTATAGTTATTATAATAAATACGAATCTAGTCCGCTCAAACACGATTTTCTTTATATCATCCTCAAAAGTGCTCATATAATATATTGGCGTTCCCGGATACAATTCCTGTATAATCGATTTTGCTTCTAATACGGCTATTCTAGGATTTCTCTCTGTTCTCATTGAGTAAGTTTGCCAATAAGGCGGGCTCCTTTGAGTGTAGAGGTATGCCATTCCATGCTTATCAGGAGGATCTAAATAGCTTGCTCTCGCCACGTTTTCTACCACGCCAATGACTCTAAATCTATTGCGATCTTGAAAATCCGGATCATTCAGCTGATTTCGATCGGTTCTATTTGAAGCTAGAAACAACGTCCTTCCAATCGGATCCTCGTCGGAAAAAAGCATTTTCGCATTTTTCGTATCAATAATAACCGGCTTATAATCACTATTCGCATCCGACTGATTGAAGAATCTTCCTGCTACGAGTTTTATCCCCAAAACCTCGAAGAAACCCTCATCTGCGAGGTCAGAATAAGTACGAGGCAGCCTAGAGTAATTAAAATGGGCATTATCTCTCTCTCGAACGACAACTCGCCTAGATCCATTGTTAAATGAAAATGTATGACCAGCCCAGTTGTTGATTCCAACCGCCTTTACTCCTGGCAAGGCCCTAAGCGCGCTGCAAATAGTCTGCATTTGAACCTTCAGTTGCCCACGTTCGTATTCTCTAGTATTCGACTGGACGATGATCGTTCCGATGTTTGAAGTATCATATCCAGGGTCAACATTCAGAACATTTACCAGACTCCTCAGAAGCAGCACGCCAAACACCATTATAATCGTAGTAAAAGAAATTTGAGTAAAAATAAACGCTCTCCTCGATAAAATCGCGCGCTTGCAAGCAGAACTTGTACGGCTATGGTCGCCAAGGCTTTTTCTCGAATTCAAAAGACCTAAACCCGACATTATGGAAGTTATCCCAATAACAAGGGAAACCAATGCGAACATCGAAAGCAGGCATCCAGCAGCAAATCCGTCAAATTTGAATTCTAGCTTAGTCGACAACAGTTCATTCAGCCCCAATGCATTTGCAAGAGGGTCCGCTAGAACGAACATTATAAAACCGCCCGCACAACCCGCAGCAGATAGGAGCATGGCCTCAACGGAAATTCCCGTCATAACACCTAAATATCGGGCGCCCAATACATTCTGAATCGCGAAGTCTCGCTTTCTTCCGCTGTTGTAAACCAGCCCGAAACCCGCCACAGTTGTGCAACCAAGAGTGAAGACCAGTAGAGAAGATAACAGCATAAGCATCAGGTAAGACTTAATGCCCAGGACTAAGTCTTCATTTAACCTCATTACAACTACTCGATGATTGTTTTCTCTAAAAGTCTGCGTCATTCCCACAGCCTCATTTCCAGCATCCGTAATAGCCTTTACTCTATCATAAACCTGAGCTAAGGTAACACCTTCCTTCATTTTTGCGAATACGCTATTGCTTACATGAGCCCTTCGCAGGGGATCGTTTACCCAACGAGGGAAAGCCACCAGAGGGAAAACAGCGTATTCCCTAAAGACATGCCCATAGCCCATCTCTCTCGCCGGCGGCGGAACAAAATCAGCCTTCATTACACCGATTATGTCGAACGGAGTTCCATCTATATATAATTTCTTACCAATAACATCGGCTGCGCCTGCATATTCGTTCTTCCAGCAACCGTAGGTCAACAGGGCAACTTTGCTTTGCAAAGCCTCTTCTTCTTCCGTAAACACACGACCGATTTCCGGCTTCAGACTGAATATGTCAAACATCGAGGCAGTGTATGACCAGCCGGAACCAGGAACTTGATCTCCATTGCCTTCGCCAAACGAGAAATTGCCCTGATAATCGGAGTTCATTCCGATTGATTCAACCAGATCCAACTCCCTTTTACGTTCCTCATACAATATATAACTTGATATAGGGCGTCTATGAGATCGCTCCCACATATCAAGCACATCTCCAATACGAATTATTCTCTCTTCGTCTTCATATAATTCAGGATTGAAGTATATTTTATTCGCTATATTCCAAACGACAAGATTCAAGCCCACAGAAATTGACAGTGATAGAATAACGGTAATGAAATATTTCCTACTTCTGAACATCGAACGAATCCCCCAGACAAAACTGCCCCAAAATCCGCCGAAGAAAGGATTAGAGCTCGACTCGTTTTCAGTATAGCTAACAGTCGAAATTTTCGAATCCGCTCTTTTTATTTTTCTATTCATTTATATTTTGAAGTAGGATTTATCACGTCGCGACTAACTTATCAGACGACCGAGGAAGTCTTGAAACTAGATCTTGCTTAATTGCTATTTCATTAAGTAGCTGAAGTATCGGCATAGACTTACTCTACTGCTTAGGTCTCCTAAACTCGTCAGGGCATCGGACCAAGGATCGAATCCCCGCAGGCCACTAGCCACGGCTGGAACCCCACAGTTAGGCCCCTTCCACGCGTCTTCTGGGTCAAGGATCCAGCAAAGTCCTTCCACCTAAGTTCAGGCTTCCAGTTCGCCTATTAGACGATCTAACTCCTCTTCTGACATTTCCTTGAGTTGTTCCAGTTCGGAATTGATAAGCACCTCTTCACCAGTACTGGGAACAGAGTACCCATTGATATCTGCCATAAGAAGTGATCGCTCACACATTCGCCTAGGCAAGCGAACATTCTTCCAGGCATTAGCCAGGCTCGAGTCAATTTTTCTGTGATTAAGAATGTCTGGATCGCCCAACCCACTGGCCATTCTATTGCCTTCGTAAGGCTCGATTAATGAAGAATTATATTCGATTTTTAGAAAATCCGAAAGCAAACGCATTGTCCCTTCAGGATCAGCCACGAGATTCTCGTATCTGATACGTATTACCCGATCAGACTCAATCTCATCGAAAAATTGCTGAAAATTGGTCTCACATTCAACCCACAGGTCTTCTGCAAATAGGTAGGGATCGACCTCTTCTAGCGTGAATATTCGCTCTAAGCGATTCCGGGCAATCGAATCAATCACTGAATACGGATGCCGGACAAGATGTATGTATCTCGGCCTCTCGAACATTTTTTCCGAACGACGTAGCACATTCAGCGAAATACCATATAAAGGGGTCTTATCAATTAGCATACGTTCGCCCGCCTCCTTCTGAAGCCTTCCATAAACCTCCTTTACAGGCACATTTCGCTTCACGAAACGGTTCACCAATTTTCTGGCATTTTCGCGAGAGCGCCCCCCCAGGTTCGCGAAAGCCTCGACGAGCCCCTCGACCGAAAATGATGAAAGCAAGTGAGATTTCCATTCACCCATCGTTTGAGCCACCAGCAAACCTAGCTCGGGTGGACTGAAGAGTTGTGAATGACCTGCGAGCATAATTCGAAGCAAGGTCGATCCTGATCGCGGAGCCGAATGCAAAAAGACGACTGGAGGATTCTTTTCGCCACTTTCGCTTTTCTCGGCACAGTAAGTCGGAAGACATTTCGAAAAACCCGTCTCGAACTCTACATCCAAAACCCAATGCGGATTATTCATTCTTTCGAATGCTTTACACACCAAATCGACTAGACTGCCGACATTTAGAATTTCATCAAACTCTTGGGGGTAGAACCGCAACCTCAGAGTACGCTTTAATTCCCAGATCAGTTCAGCCGAATTCCTACTAGACAGGACTGCCTCCAAAGAGCTTTCTCGCTCTGGAGACCCCAGATCGTAAGCCGATGACAAGAATTGGAACAAAAATTGTTGAATCCGATACGCTCTGTCCTCGAGATTTAGCGACACAAGCGTGTCATATAGAGATATTTCCTGCTTACTCGCTTTTACGGATTGTTCGTCTATCAAAGAAGCTAGACTCTTCACCGTAGGACTTGTGAACATGTTTGCCAACGAAAGCTCTGCGTGAGGATAGTCTAGATTGAGACGATTTAGCACTTGAGTCGCCAGCAAAGAATGGCCGCCCAATTCGATAAAATCGTCATTGATACCGATTTTTTCGATCCCAAGCATGGCTTGCCATACATCCGCTACAACTCTTTGGGTGTTAGTTTTCGGCTCCAGATAAAGCGTAGAACAATTAGGTCGACTGTGAAGTTGACTAGGAGCAGCGACAGGAAAATCCTCTCTGCCTAACTGAGCCTGGATCTTTATTGACACGTCTTCCCAGTCGCTGGGACAACGCGTCGACACGACGATTTGAGGTAAAGCGAAACTCAAAGAGCGACGTAAGACCTCCTTGCCTTCTCGATTCGAAATTCCAAATTTTCGAACGTACTCCAATCGCGCTTTTTCGACGATGTTGTTCGGATCAGTCGACATCAACGACATGCCCGATTCCGACCAAGCGTCCCAATTAATTGATATTGCCGGCACGCCTTCAAGCCTTAGTCGGCGTGCCCAAGCATCCAATACACAGTTGGCGGCGCAATAGTCAACCTGAGCGTACTCGCCTAAGAAAGACGACAATGACGAGCAAAGAACTAGTTTCTTTAAATCCGAGAGATTGATCACCTTTCGAAGCGTGTCTAGTCCTTGTACTTTTGATCGTAAAACTTTCTCAATATCGTCGACACTTCTCATCGGGATCATGCCGCCCCCTGCAATGCCCGCAGAATGTATGACCGACCCGACCGGACCAAACAAACTCTGAGTTTTGCTAACGACGTATTCCATTGCGGCTTCGTCCGAAATGTCCGCCGAGAAAACCTCTACGCGAACGCCCATCTTCTCCATTTCCAGAACCGCCTCCACCTGAAGCCTCTGATCGAGCGATATTCGATCAGAATCGCCCCAGTCCGAACGCTGAGGAAGACCACGGCGACTGACCAACGCTAAATCCGCCTTCCCACTCGAAGCGATAAGCCTTGCGATTTCCAAGCCTATGCCTCCCAAGCCACCGAGAATTAAGACACATTCGCTCCTCTCCGCAAAATCCAAAGCGCCAGTAGCCCCCCACTTAGCACCCTCTAGCGATTCAAGATCTTCAAGCCAAACCGTACCATTTCTTATGGCAACTGCAGGAAAGTCCTCATTCTCATCGTCAATATTATACAGACTAAGCATCCGCGTTAAAAGCGCTTCATCTGGACGTTCCGCCCTAGTCGATCCTATATCGACTGCATGACAGGTGATTGAACGGCACTCCTTGGGCAATACGCGCGTAAGTCCGAGAATCGCGCTTTTTGCAGGTTCTATCTCCTCCCCTTCTAAAACGTCGAACAGTCGATTCGCGAAAACGCACATCGTCAATTCGCTACTCCATCCCAACCGAAGCAACTGCTGACTAAAAAGAAATAAGCTGTAAAATCCTTGCTTAAGAACCTCCGTCGATTCCGAAATCATTCCTGCATCAGGATCATCGATACTCCAAAAATGGGAAACGCAATTGAATCCTCCTCGCTTCATTTCAAGTTGCAGCAATCTCAAATAATCTTCGCCTCGAGATGCATTTATCTCATAGTTATTCTCAGAGTATTCAGCGTACTCCGTTCCTTCTCGAACGCTTACGACATCGAATCCATATTTTTCCAGGATATCTACAAAGGAGGCCATAAAACCTTTGCGATCCACAAAGACCAGCCACCTCCCGCTACCTTTCTTTCGCGGAACAGCTATTTCACCAACTTTCCATCGACGCCACGTGGGGGCATATAACCAGTCCCCCAATTCACCGCGCTTTTCTTGTCTCACCGTAAACTGCTCTGACTTTTTAGTCCCTTCATACCAATAACGGGATCGCTGGAATGGATATGTTGGCAATGCTACGCGACGCGCGCTCGAATCTTTATGAAGAGCTGCCCAGTCGATCGAAACGCCCGATAACCATAAGCGTCCCAAGCTTTCCAATACATGCTTTCTCCCATTTTTATCTGCCTTTACATGAGGCATCGAGGAGATCGATCGACAATTGTCGGCAAAGAGCGCCTGATGGCGCGCCAAAGAGCTTAGGGTTTGCCCCGGCCCAACCTCTAGCATGATTCGATGACCGTCTGACAACGCATTATTCAAGCATTGCGAGAAAAGAACACGCTCCCTAAGCTGACGCGCCCAATAAAAAGGATCAGTCGCTTCCTCAACGCTTAAAACCATCCCCGACACATTCGAATATATAGGAATTTTCGGAGCGGACAAGATAATCTCGTTTGTTCGTTTGGCAAAGGCGTCAACTGCCTCATCCATCAAAGGGGAATGAAATGCGTGGGATGTTTTTATAGGCTTAAACGAGATCTCTCTTTCGGTCAGAATCTCAGACAGAGCTTCGATGCCTTCAAGCGATCCTGCCAGGACTGTAGACCGAGGCGCATTGCTCGCCGCCACTACGATATCATCATTCGCGAACTCTACAGCTTCCTCCATCGTCAGATCCAGCGAGAGCATAGCGCCGCGTTGTTGCTCATTCATTATTCGTCCTCTAAAAGCGACCAGCTTCAACGCAGACGCAAATGACATTACACCCGACAAACAAGCTCCGACGAATTCGCCAATGCTATGGCCGATAAAGGCCGAAGGCTTCACCCCCCAGCTCATCCACAATTTCGCCATCGAATACTCTATCGAAAACAAAGCTGGTTGCGCAATCGCCGTGCAAGAAAGAGACTCAATCGCCTGCTCTTGAGAAATGTCTTCTGTATTTGGATACATTAAGGAAAGCAAGTCGATCCCTTCCTCAAGAAGGATCTCGCAACACTGATCTAACGATTCTCTGAAAACACGCTCGCCTTCGTAAAGCCCTTTACCCATTTCTAGATGTTGAGCTCCCTGTCCTGGGAATAGGAATGCGACAGACGGAGGAGCTCCATCGAAATGCTCGTGGAAAACGACGTCACTCTCCTCGCCAAAGGCGCTTTCAATGTCTTCAAGTCGATCAACCACAACGAATTTTCTATACGGAAAAGCTTTTCTCCCCTCCTGCAAAGTAAACGCAACATCCCGCAAACGGTACTCCGAATCGAAACGAAACCCTGCCAAGTTGGCGCAAGCCTCTGACAGAGCTTTTTCACTCCGCGCTGAGACTGGGAGCAGATGACTTGTCGCATCAGAAGCAAGAGGCGCGATTCGAATTCCTTCCATAAGAACCATATGAGCGTTAGTTCCGCCCACGCCAAAGGAGCTGATTCCAGCAAATCGAGGACTCTTCAACCGAGCATCCCATGCCCGATCTTCAGTATTCACGCTAAAAGGACTGTTTGAAAAATCAATCTCTGAACTCGGCGTCTTGAAATTCAAAGACGCCGGAATACGCTTATTATGCAGCATCAACGTTAGCTTGATCAAGCCCGCAATACCTGATGCTGTATCCAAATGTCCAATATTCGATTTACAAGACCCTACAAGATGAGACGTCGTTCGAAGAGACTCCGAAAAGACTTTTTTCAAGGCAGCCATTTCCGTTGGATCCCCAAGAGCCGTACCCGTGCCGTGAGCCTCAACATAATCTATGTTCTTTGGGTCAACGTCAGCCATCGCTAACGCTTCGCTAATAACCGATGCTTGTCCAGCCACACTTGGAGCAGTGTATCCAGCCTTCACTCTACCGTCGTTATTAATGGCAGAACCCCGAATAACAGCGTAGATCGCGTCCCTATTCGCCACGGCATCCTCGACTCTTTTCAAGACGACTAGACCCACCCCGTTTCCAAAAACCGTACCCTGAGCATTTGCGTCGAATGGCCGGCAATGGCCGTCGGGAGAATTGATCGATCCTGGCTGATGAAAATAGCCCACGCGATGGGGCACCCGAATCGTGACCCCTCCAGAAATCGCCACATCGCATTCATGGTCCAACAAACTTTGGCAGGCCGTATGGACAGCGACCAGCGAAGACGAACAATGCGACTGAATCGAATAGCTCGGACCTTTCAGATTCATTCGGTAGGATAATATTGTTGAAAGCGAGTCCTTGTCATTGCCCAGCAAAGCGGCTAAACGGTCCTGTGAAGACTCGGCGCAGCCGCACTCGATCATATGAATTAAATACGTGCTCATCGCACCGCTTACAAAAACGCCGACCGGCGCTCTGAACCGTTCGATATCGTAACCTGCATGTTCAAATGCAGTCCATGCACATTCAAGCAAGTGTCTTTGTTGTGGATCAGCGTACTCGGCTTCTCGTGGATTGTACCCAAAGAATTCTGCATCAAAGAACTCTACATCCTCGAGAAAAGCTCCTGCCTTGACGTACTGCGGGTTATTCAGATCCGAAGAATCCACACCTGCTGCGATAAGCTCTTCTTCGGGAAGCTGCTCAATGCATTCCTTTCCCTCCACAAGATTCTTCCAAAAGACATCCACATTGGTAGCTCCTGGAAATTTTCCAGAAAAGCCTATGATCGCTACCGCGTCCAAATCTTTATATAATGCCGGACCACCATTCATTATTCGAATATCGGAAGATACATCAAACAATTCCTCTTCTCGATAAATGTTAGCCGGGAGTTTCTCTTAAAAATTTCCTCGGCCCCTTTTCAGTATTCACATTAATAGCAATATAGGACTCGCTTAGACACGTACAAAATTCTCGCTACGCTTTACGCCTAGAAAAGCAGTCGGGCAATCCCAGCGACCTCGCGTCCCATTTTGGACTAGCAACGATTAACATGGCTCGACACAACACCTGTCGAGTCTCCAGCCGAACTAGTGGTCTACTGAGGAAATACGACAAAGTCTTTATCGATGATCAATCCTGTCCATATCAATATTGCTTATCGTCAACCCCTGCAGGTCAGAGAGCTACTCCAAATCTCGTCGACTTTTCCGCAAACCGCTCATAAGTCTTGGCCACAGCCGAAAGAACATCGAGATAAAATCGAGCACTGTCGGGTCGGCGGTATAACCAGCTGGCGGCGACTAAAAATCGTCGTGAAGGCGCTAGTAGGGATTTAGGCCCTGTGTCGCATGCGGATGCCTTGGCCACATTCAGGTCGCTAAAACAACCTCAGACCGAACCGTCATCTATATTGAACTCTACGCGCCACTTCATTTCAGAGAGTTTCCTTTCTTCGTTTTCTCGATACCGAAGGTCCGGAAACTCCCCAAGTTTATCCCATACCTTCTTCATATCCTTCCCTTCCTCAGGCTCAACAAAGAAAATAGCTGCTGTTAGCCTCGTGAGAAGATTCTCATAAGGTAATTCCCAGTCTTTTATTAGATTATCGCTTTTCAGTTCTTCGAGACGCTCTTTTACAGCGATTATTTCAGGCACATATCCAATCCTTACCATAGTTAGAATCTCTTTCTATTTTACGATTACAGTTAAAGCACTAAGGCATGCAGCCAATACCAACAGCCAACCAAGGAACAATCATCGCCAGAAAAACCGAGGCCACTTCAATCAGCAAATTCACCCTCACAGTGGGGAGCTAATCATGAAAGAAGATAAAAGGGCAAAAGGGTTATCCGCGCGCTCCCCTGTATGGCAGGTCCAAAATGCGAACCTACGCCAGCTGATTCGCCTCTACGATTAGATTCGCGACGAGGTCAGCGATCTCAACAGGATCCTCTACCTTTTCGCTTTCGATCAAAAGCGCGCTGTTGTATATTAAATTCAAATATGATTTCAGCTTAGACTCTTTTCCCGAACCACTGCATAGTTCCTTCAAAACCTTCACCATTTCGTGGTTCGGATTCAACTCTAGAATCTTCTGCGCCCGATACATTGTGTGGTTATTCTCTCGATACAACCTCTCCATATTCATACTATATCCAACCGTATCGCTCACCAAACAGGTTGGACTTTTCCGGAGTCGCTTCGATAGACGGACATCTTTTACTTTTCCCTCGAGGGCATCTCTAGCAAATTCCAGCATCTTTTCGAAATTTTCGTCATCGCAGCTTCCATTCTCGTCTGAATCTTTACTTTCCCCGCTCTTTTCTTCTTTATTGTTCTCTCTGTCCTCCTTCTCGGCATCCGACTTATTGCCAAAATCTAAATTGATTTCTCCCCGCTGGATAGATCGTACTTTCTTCTCTTGGTACTCTCGCAAGTTCTGAATCATAGGCTCGTCTATTTTGTCTGTGAAATAGAGAACCTCGACACCGCGTTCTTTAAAGATTTCCATCTGGGGAAGGCACTCGACCGCAGCACGATCTTCGCCGGTTACATAAAAGATTTCATCCTGACCCTCGGGCATGTTCTCCACATATGCAGCCAGCGTTCTTCCACAGTCCGCAGGAGTCGACGAATCAAAGACCAGCAAGTCCTGAAGCTTCTCGCCATAGCTGTATTCAGAGAAAATCGCTCCTTTGAAAACCTTGCCGAATTCGTCCCACAACTCCTTGTATCGCTTCTGGTCATTTTTAAGGATCTTCTTGAATGAGCCGATAACTTTTTTTTCTATGACATTCCGTATGGCCTTTAGCTGGCGATCATGCTGCAGCAACTCTCTGGATATATTCAGAGAAAGGTCCGCTGTATCGACGATCCCACGCACGAACTTGAAGGCTTCGGGCAACAGGGCATCGCAAGTTTCGAATATTAAAACGTTCCTATTAAACAGCTGCACGCCCTTCTGCTTGCCACCTGTATAAAGATCATATGGGGCCTTAGAAGGAATAAAGAGTAGCGCTGAGAACTCAATAGTCCCCTCTCCCTTAAAATGCAGTACTTCAGCAGGCTCATTGTAGTCGTGGAACTGCTGCTTGTAGAATTCTTTGTAGTCCTTGTCGCTTAGCTCCTTCTTGTCTTTCTCCCAAATTGGCTGAATAGAGTTGATTGTTTTCTCCGTGACGACGGTTTCCTTTTTCCCCTGAACGATCTTCCCTTCTTTATCTTTAACAGACTCCTCTGTATAGAAATTCATCCGAATCGGATATTTGATGAAGTTGCAGCACTTCTGCACGTGTTTTTGTATGGTGTATTGGTTTAGAAAATTCTCATCGAAATCTTTTTCCTTTTCGGGAATCCCGTCGTCTCGCAAGTGGAGGATAACACGGGTGCCTCTTTCATATAGGTCAATCTCTTCAATCTGATAATTCCCATCGCCGGAGGATACCCATCGAACGCCCATATCGTTTTGAGCATGCCGGGTTTCTATCGTAACCTTATCAGCTACAATGAATGAGGAATAAAACCCGACGCCGAATTGACCTATCAGTTCACTTTCGATAGCCAGTTTGTCTTTCTTTTCGAGCAAATCGTGGAATTTCTTGGAACCCGATTGAGCAATAGTACCTATATTTTCCACTACCTCGTCAAATGTCATGCCAATCCCGTTATCGAAAATAGACAGAACATTATTCTCCCTGTCTATCTCGATGAAAATCGATAATTCTTCATTACCTTCGACGAGATCCCTTTCCGTAAGAGATAAAATTCGATACTTATCAAGAGCGTCCGACGCATTCGAAATCAACTCGCGCAGAAATACTTCTTTATTTGAATACACTGAGTTGATCAGAATGTTCAGCAGTTGATTTACCTCGGCTTTAAATTTTCGAGTGGATTTCCTAGGTCTAGATACAATTTCTGTTGTCATTTTTAGTTTTTATTTTTTCAGATCAACGCTCACTTTTCATAAATATGTCCATTCAATTTATAATTATGTTACAGTAGCGGCGTTTTGACTATCGATAATAGTCACATCCTCCGATGGAATCTTCACTGGAACTTTTTGACCCAGAAGATCAAGGAGTATACATATTCTATTACCAGAGTTAGAAGCATTTATAATTCTTCCTATATGGGTTCTAAATGGACCATATTGTATTTGAGCCATTTTCTGAATTTCTACTTTTGGTTCTTCAATAAACAGAATGTCATCACTATTCAATTTCTCTCGAAGACAGTACACAAATTCATCGGGAATCGAAGGTATGTGAGAGCCGAATTTAAGGACTTTGCTCACACCCCGTATAAATCTAAGTTCATGGAGATGCTGATAAATATCGAATTTTGCGAATGCATAGCATGGGAACAAGGCCTCAGTGAAGCGTTTCTTGCCATTCCTAGTTTTTCTTATTTGCGAAATCCGAGGACAAAAAACTTCAAGGCCAAGTTCATCGTAGATATTTTTGGAAGTTACCATTTCCTTCTTATTTAGAGTTCTATAGCAATACCATTTCATTGTACCAATATCCTCCACATTCTATTCACACGTTGTTTCCAAATGCTCATTAGAATTAATAAAGACCCATAATGAAGGCTGGTCATGATAAGACCATCACGATAAAATAAGACCGTCCTTATAAGCTATGAAATGCCTATAAATAGCACTCGAAGACCTGCAATGGCTGAACCTTCAGCCGATCGGAAATATATTTTTTCCTAATCTTATAAAACCTATAGCTCGCTATCCAAATATAGACAAAGCGCTGCCATCGGTCAGATTCGAAAAAACTCACATACAATTATAAATTAATAGAACGCCTACAAACTATAATCAGGAAATAATCATTAGGGTAAAATGACTACAAGCTAGATGTAAAATTCGTAAGCTTATGTTGGATTAGTCAAATTTATTGATTCTTATGCTTGGGAATGCAAGAACTTTTAAAAAAAATACGATTATTTCTTCACTCTTAAGAAGACTGACACAATAATAATGTTACAGCAGAATTACAGCTAATGTTTCACAGGAGTGAGAATGCATTTATTGAAAATTCTACGATCTTTTATTGAAGACATCTTAGTAAGAATTAACACTGTCTTACTAAGATACATGGAAGAGGTTAAATCTGGTCCAATCAGCCATAATTAAAAGCGTTTCGAGGCAAAGCTCACTCAAGCAAAATCTATAATCGTATGTTGTAAGCGATGGAGACAACGCCACTAACCCTTTAGTGATATTAGTAAATCGTCTGATTCTATGTATTTGATATAAGATATACTGCAATGCATTAAGCCTTATCTTCTAGAAGAGTTGTAGACATGTTAAAGACCACATTTACCGAAGCCTCAAGCTCAACACATCAAGTAGAACCGAATCTTTTACCTTCCTCTGATCTATGTTGTAACAAGATTCTGCTGCCTTGCATCTAATCGACACTGTAAAATGTCGCCGTGACTTATTATGAAGACTGCATCTAAACAACCGCTATCAATCTCAAATTATCAGAAAGTTTGATATCAGTTCAGCCAGCATTAACATGCAAGATTAGTAAAAAACCTCATACGTTATATGAATTGCTGAAGGATTTCGACGCTTGCCCCTCTTCGCTCTTGTTCTCGCAGCCATCTTCATATTCTTCAGCCTAATCAACCCACCTCCGTCTCGGAAAAATAGATTTCCTGACCGAAAAAACACCGAAATTCAAACAAGCGACGAAACGATATGGTACAAAGAATTTCGGATTCTGGTGGTCTATCTACATCATTGCCTTTATTAGCTTCTATCATCGTCTTCTAAGGCCTTAGTCCGAAGAATCATTCGTCGCTGGCAAAAACAATAAGGGAAAAATTGGAACATTGAGATTGGATTTTGAACCGCGAACGGTTGAATACCTTCAACCTCTCTCCGACTTCAAATACTGCCCGGGCGTTAGCCCGGTTTGCTTTTTGAATACGCGATAGAAATACGCCACGTCATTGAAACCGGACTCGTAGCAGGCGTATAAAATATGGCCTGTCTCCTTTAAACGCTCGCGCGAATACTCGATCCTCTTCCGAGTCACATATCGATTAAACGTCTCGCCAGAGAGCTTCTTGAAGAGCTCAGTAAATCGTCGCGGCGACAATCCGCATTTCGTCGCCATATCTTCAATACGATGCGGCATGTAGGGAATTTCATCGAGATAGTCGATAGCGCCCGCAACCGCCCTTTCGCTAGAGAGCGAGCGTTCCGTCTCCGCCTCGCATTCGCCTCGGGCGAGACGCGTCAGCAAATCTCCAACGGACGACTTCAGGATAGTACGCCATCCCCTTCGCCGCCGACTCTGCTCTCTCAAGCAGGATCGCAGGATTTCAATCAGCCCGCCCCGGTGAAACGCAGTACACGCCCGCAGAGCCACTCCCACCTCGTTACGACTGATCGCCGTATTCCACAATTCGCCCCACTCCACTTCATCATGCAAAAACAGGCGATCCGAAAGACAGAGAATAACCAAGGTTAGCGGTTCTTTAGGATCATCGGTAAATCGATGCGGCCAAGCCGAAGGTATGAGTAAAAAATCATCCTTGGCTATCGGAGTAGAGCCGGTCTGCCCCTCCAAATGGCCTTTTCCTACAGCCACCCAACAGATTTTGCGAAACGGCCACACCCCTAAATCCATCTCGAAACCGACATCGTGGTGACTCTCCAAAATAAGGATTTCTCCTTCCCTCAAGCTGACTTCGGCAGGCCGTAGTCTGCGAAAATGCGTTCCTCCACCTCTCATTGCCGGATAATACAATCAACGAATGCTAGTAATTCCAAGATAATCCAACCGCATTTGGTAATCTGTCTAGAACGAAAACAAGCGTTCCTTTCGCGCAGGGACGCCCGATTAGATTCTCCAAATTACCCGAGCCATGCAATTAACGACAAAAACCAAAAGTCTAGAAGATAAGCTTCAAACGCACCCCAACCCAGTTGAGATGCTTCGCAACGCGAAGGTCGGAGGCTACGCCTTCCCGTTTCCAGGAGAATACACCAACTGGCGGGACGAACAGGAAGCATGGTTGAACAGCGTCGTCATTTTCGATCAGTCCTTCCACATGACCGACGTCTACTTCGAAGGCCCTGACGTCCGTCGCCTCATCTCCGACCTTGGCGTCAACACCCTAAAAAACTTCGGAGCAGATAAAGCCAAGCAGCTTGTCGCTTGTAACCATGAAGGCTACGTTATCGGCGATGCGATTCTCTTCGGCCATACCGACGAAAGAATAAGTGTCGTAGGTCGCCCTTCAGTGCCGAATTGGGTGGATTTCAACGCTCGCCACGGCAACTACGACGTCGAGATCACCCGCGACGAGCGCACCGTCAGCAACGCGGGCGACCGTCTCATATTTCGCTACCAAATCCAAGGCCCCAACGCGCTGGACCTAATCGCGAAAGCGAGCGAAGAGCCCCTGCCGAAAATCAAATTCTTCAATCTCGGAAACCTCACAATCGCAGGCAAAAAGGTAAGAGCCCTCAACCATAGCATGTCACGCGCGAAGGGTCTGGAAATCCATGGCCCGATAGAGGATCGAGAAGTCGTCTTAGAGGCGATACTCGCGGTTGGAGACGAATTTGGACTTCGCCGCGGCGGAAGCCGCTCCTATTCCACCGTGTCTCCCGAGAGCGGATGGATTCCCTCCCCAATGCCGGCCATCTATGCAGGCGAATCCATGAAGCCCTACCGCGAATGGCTGCCTGCCGACGGCTTCGAAGCCAACGCCTCTCTCGGCGGAAGCTTCGTGTCCGATCGAATCGAGGACTATTATCAAACGCCATGGGATCTTGGATACGGGCGTCACGTCAAATTCGATCACGATTTCATCGGGCGGGATGCCTTGGAGCGTTTGGCGGATCAACCGCATCGCCAAAAAGTCTGGCTCGAGTGGAATGACGAAGACGTCATGCGCGTATTCGCAAGTCAACTCGGCCACGGCGATCGCTTCAAGTACATGGAGACGCCAAATGCCTACTATTCCATCCTTCCCTTCGACCGGGTTATGCTGGGAGATCAAATGGTAGGGCTCTCCACCTACACCGTTTTTACCGCCAACGTAGGCCATTGGTTCTCCCTCGCCATGATAGACGAATCCGCCGTGGAAGACGGAAAGGAAGTACGCGTCGTCTGGGGCGAGGAAAACGGAGGCACCGTCAAACCGATCGTCGAACCCCACGTTCAGACGGAAATCAGGGCGGAGATTAGCGTCAAGCGCCTCAATGAACGCTAGCGATTCAACCACATTGCGCCTCGTCGCCGATTGCCTAGACCAACCAGGCATCGTGGCCAAGGTTTCGGGCTACATCGCCCAGCAAGGAGCATCCATCACAGAAGCGGGCCAATACGAGGACTCACGCTCGAAGACCTTCTTCATGCGCTATGTCATCGCCACCCCTACCTCAGGCTTCTCCATAGACGATTTCTCAGAGGGTTTCAAATCGATCGCGGACACGCTGAACATGAACTGGCGAATCGTCGACGTATCCAAAAAACAACGCCTCGCGATCCTGGTCAGCCAACACGACCACTGTCTAGCCTATCTGCTGCATCGCTGGAAAGTTGGCGACCTCCCCTTCGAGCTTCCCAGCGTGATCTCCAATCACGATACGCTGCGCGAACTAGTCGAATGGTACGGTATACCCTTCCATAACATCCCTATCCGCAAAGAGGACAAGCAAGCCGGTTTCGAAGCCACTGCAGAGAAAATCGAAGAAGCCGCTCCAGACGCGATCGTATTGGCCCGTTACATGCAGATTTTCCCGCCGTGGCTCTGCCAAAAGTATCGCCACCGAGTCATCAATATTCATCACAGTTTTCTTCCGTCCTTCGTAGGCGCCAAACCTTATCATCAAGCGGAAGAACGAGGCGTAAAGCTAATCGGGGCGACCTGCCACTACGTCACGGAAGAATTGGATGCAGGACCCATCATCGAGCAAGACGTCACCCGCGTGAAGCACAACCACAGTATCAGAGACATGATGCGATTGGGTAAAGACATCGAAAATACCGTATTGGCGCGTGGACTACGTTATCACCTGGAGGACCGAATCCTCGTCCATGGCAACAAGTGTATTGTATTCGCCTAACGGATTCAAACTTCGAAAATCCATGATACAAACGCCTAACAAGCAAAGCCGCGAATGGACCTTGGAAATCGTACCCGCTCACGCGAACCGGATCTCCGTCTTGCAAGGCCTGGTAAGGGAAATCTTCGTGACTATGATTCCAGGGACCTCTTCCGGCGAAAGTCTTCGAGCAGTCAA
This sequence comes from Opitutaceae bacterium, assembly GCA_028281165.1. Lineage (GTDB taxonomy): Bacteria > Verrucomicrobiota > Verrucomicrobiia > Opitutales > Opitutaceae > JANQRT01. The sequence goes on from JANQKI010000068.1 coordinate 35,688, forward strand.
AATCGTGAAGGAAATGGGCTTCGACCCCGTCCCTCATCTCGCTGCCCGAAACTTCCGCGATGAAGACGAGTTAGCGGGTTTTTTCACAGAGATGCGGCAACTTGGAATAAAAAAGGTCCTGCTCCTCGCAGGCGGACATGCCAAAGCTGCGGGTCCGTTTAACGAAAGCTTGGATGTCCTACGCTCCAAAGCTTTCCGCAAGAGCGGGCTCGAATCTGTCGCCATTGCAGGCCATCCCGAAGGCAACCCCGAAGATCCCAATACTTGGATTAGTCTGGAAAAGAAAAGGAGCGCATTGGAAGAGCTTGGGATCGCATTGGAAATCGTAACGCAATGGAGCTTTTCTCCAGAGAAGGTTTCCGATTACCTTGCCGAACTTCGGCGGCGTGGTATTGACGCTTCCGTCCGAGTGGGGATCGCTGGGCCAGCATCGCTCAAGACCCTACTGAAGTTCGCCAAAGTCTGCGGCGTCAATGCAGCTGCCACGGTCATCAGGAAGCAAGGTTTCAACATGGCCAGACTGCTTGTATCCAACAAGCCTGACCGTTTCATATCTCAAATAGAAGGCTCATCCTTCTTCCATCTCTATCCATTCGGGGGCTTGGAGAAATGCGCCAACTGGCTCGAAGGTCAACGCGCAACCGAGAGCGTCGAGCTGCCCCTCTACAGATCCGATCTCACCTGCTAGATAGCAGTCTCGAAAAAGCGCCAATAGCGTAGCGCTACGCAGCCAATGCAAGCGGATATCATCCATCCAACTTCCAGTCAGGCTTCTGAGAAGAAAGCGCCTTGTGCCACTGTAGCTCGAAGAGCGAAGGTGTATGACTTTCAACAATACGTCCGCCCTCTCGACTCCCAACAATTTAATGCAACCATTTCTGCCAATATCTACGATTGCATATTATAAGTTTTTGGAAAAAACTCGTCGACTAGCAAAAATACTCCAATTCGCAGCAGCTATCCCTAGTCCGTCGTCCATGAGAGTTTCTCACCTGCTGCCAATTCAACTCGTTTCTCTATACCGTCAACGTAGAGCGTGAAAGGATTGCCCAGCTTGCTCCAAATCTCATAGGAAGTCAGCTTGCCGCTCTTCCATTTCAGCGAAACCTCAAACCCGCCACGCGCCCGCAATCCCTTGGCTTCGCCATCGGGCCAAACCGAAGGCAATGCGGGGAGCAAATGCAAAAGACGGCTGCCGTCATCGGCCTTCAAATGGCTTTGCAACAGCATTTCGACGACGCCGGAGGTGTAGCCAAAGTTGCCGTCGATCTGAAAAGGCGGATGCGCGTCAAAAAGGTTTGGATACAAACCGCCCTTCTCCTTTGTATTGGTTTGACGAGTAAGTTGCATCAGGTTTTTCATTACAATCATCGCATGGTCGCCATCCAGGAGACGCGCCCAGAAATTGATTTTCCATCCCATGCTCCACCCTGTCGCCGCATCTCCCCGAAAGATCAGCGACCGCCTCGCCGCTTCGAAGAGCTCTGGCGTATCTCGCCAATTGATCTCATCGCCGGGATGCAGTCCCCAAAGATGCGATACATGCCGGTGCTTGTTCTCTGGATCGTCACGATCCTCCAGCCACTCCTGAAGCTGCCCAAGCCGGCCGATTTGATTGGGCGCGATCTTAGCTCTTATCTCTAAGAGCTCGTTCCTAAAATCGTCATCCTTGCCTAGTATTTTCGAGGCGTCGATCACGCTGGAAAAAAGGTAGCGGATAATCTGGTGATCCATAGTGGGACCTGCCACGAGTCCGCCCGTCTCGGGCGAATTGCTCGGCGTGCTGATCAGCCAGCCCTTGTCGTTGCGAGGATCCTCAATCAGGAAGTCCAGAAAAAACAACGCGGCGTCCCGCATAATTGGATACGTTCGCTCCAAAAATTCGCGGTCTCCGCTAAACTCGTAACGCCACCACAAGTGCTGGCAGAGCCAAGCTCCGCCGGTCACCCATATTCCATGATTGGCATGGTTTATTGGAGCGGTGCCACGCCATAGATCGAAATTATGATGCGCCACCCAACCTCGAGCGTTGTAATGGTTCTTCGCCGTTTTCGCTCCAGAAATCCTCAACTCCTCCAATGCATCGAACAAGGGCTCGTGACACTCCGCTAGGTT
>JANQKI010000096.1 GCA_028281165.1 Opitutaceae bacterium
AATTTCACATAGTCGCCCTTTTCGGCCTCCCGCTCGACTGGCTGGAACTCGGCCTTCTCGCGCCGCAGACCGTCGATGGCGTTCATCGTTTCCTCTTCGGTAACCTCTTCCGAAAGCCCTTCCAGCTCCAGGCCCTTGTAGTCGGTAATCTCGAATTGGGGACGCACGTCGACGGTGAAGGTGATCTTCGCTTCCTGACCGGATTCGATGGAACCCTGGTCCACGTTGACCACGGTGATCAAATCGACGGAGGCTTCTTTCGATCCCTCTTGGTAGGCCTTGGTCAGAACCCGCTGCTGTAGCTCGCCCGTCATTTGCTTGGCATACCGCTTCTTGACGACGGACTGAGGAGCCTTGCCGGGTCGGAATCCGGGAATCTTGGCCATATTCGTAAACTGGCTAAGAAGGCTCTTCTCTTCCTGTTCGATTTCGTTGGCCTCCAGGGTGACGGCGAGGGTTTTTCGGGTTTCGGTTACGTCTTGAAGATCGATTTTCACGCGTTGACTGACTCTATGTATTTCGAGTGTTACAATTAAAAAAACGGCGGACAGTAGATATGTTATTCAGCCACGGTCAATTTATTTACGAGCGGAGCAAGCCAGGTCTGGATTCTAGACTGCGTTTTTAGCTCTTGAGCCGAAGAAAGATCGCTGCTCTCACTCTATCGAATGCCTGAAATCCGCTATCCAGCGCTTATCATCGATACCTCATCGAAACGGACGTGGGTGGGGCTAAAGCAGTCGCCGGCCCAACTCGAACATGAAGCAAGCCGTGAGGAGGCTTCCATTTCGCTGTTTCGCATCATCCACGCCCTACTCGAGAAAAACGATCTGGAAACGAACCAACTCAAAAGCCTGATCATCTGCCACGGACCTGGTTCGATGCTGGGAATCCGAACGGCCATCATGGGAGCTCGGGCTTGGGAAAGCACAGCAGCTATAGTTGACTGCGACTTCTATATATATAGTTGCCTATCCTTAGGGGCAAAGTTGATCCCAGTCGCAGAAGCTACACAAAAGGAGACTCTTCTAGTAACCGACGCGCGAAGGAATTCCTGGAACGCCATCGAATTGAGTGCCAAGAACTCTGAGGGAGCGATCCACATTATGGAAAATGAAGCTCTTGAGACGGAAACTCGAAAGATCTACACCTTGGAGGAGTTTCCTATTTGGACTAAAACGACAACCCAGCTAAACTCTATACCTTACCGTCCTGAATCCGTGTTCGACAGCGAATTAGGCTCAAGCATTCTGGAGCCAGTGAAGATTTTCACGCCACTATCGCTTCGCGAATCGACTTATACCAAATGGTCTCATCCCAGCAAGGCTTCGTCCTGAAGTAGCCATGACGCATCATCCCCAAATGCCGCTTCGCTGCTGGGCGGAAATCGATCTAGCTGCCCTTGAGCGGAATCTCAACGCCATCCAGGCCGCTCTACCCAAGCGGATTCGCTACATTGCGGTAGTGAAAGCGGACGCCTACGGACATGGCATGCAGCAAACGGTCGCCCGTCTCATGCACGCGGGCATCGACATGTTTGCTGTAGCCAATATCTCCGAGGCGGCGACCATTCGCGAAATCGGCATTGGATGGCCCATCCTAGTGTTGAGCGCTTCTCTGGAAGAGGAAGAGCCCTATCTTTTTGAATACGATCTGATTCAAACCATCTCCACTATCGACGAAATCCAACGTCTGAATACGCGAGGGGCTAGCCTAAAGAAAAAACTGAAAGTCCATATCAAAGTGGATACAGGCATGGGGCGGCTAGGCGTTTGGCATGAACAAGCGAAAGACCTTTTCGAAGCCATGCGAAACGCCGAATGGCTAACTCTCGATGGCGTCTTTACCCATTTCGCCGTAGCCGAGCGCGATCGCGATTTCACCAATCTGCAGCGCGAACGTTTCACCAGCGTTTTGAAATCCATCGATTGGCTACCATTAGAAGACCTGCTTATTCATGCGGACAATAGCGCGAGTATCGACAGCTTCACTCCAGACAATCTTTACAACGCGGTCCGTATCGGTCTGCTTCAGTTCGGCATTTCTCCCTACCCTAAGTCGCTATTCGGTCGTGTGCCAACCAGCCCGATTTTCAGCTTCAAAACGCGTATTGGCGTAGTCAAGAGATTGCCCAAGGGAGCGGATATCAGCTATGGCCGAACCAAGACTTTGGATAGAGACAGCGCAGTAGCCGTTCTCTGCGCTGGCTACGGCGATGGCGTTCCCCTCATCGTCAGCAATCGCGGCTGCGCCCTGATCAACGGCCAACGCTGCCCTATACTCGGTCGGGTCACCATGGATCAGACGATTGTCGATGTCACCGATTTATCATTACGTCCTAAACATGGAGAAGAAGCCTGCCTCATCGGTCCTCAAGGCGACGACGAGATTCGATTGGAGGAATTCAGCGAATGGGCCGAAACCATTTCCTGGGAAATCCTCTGTTCCATCACCAAGCGGGTCCCCCGCATCTACAAAACCAGCATCGCCACTGCCTAAGGACGGACAAATTCCTGCATTTACATTTACAGAAGGGCTTTAGCACCTATAGTCCGCTCAATCACATCGATCCGGATGCCAGAGCCTAGAAATGAAATCGTATTCGTTTGCACCGCAAACACCTGCCGCAGTCCCATGGCCGCGGCTCTTTTTCGACATGCTCTGGATGCTCAAGAAGAACCCCTCAAATCCTTAAAAATTTCTTCGGCGGGCATCTCGGCTTACTCAGGACAATCGGCCAACCCAAACTCCGTTGAAGCGCTGAGAAAAGTTGGAATCAATCTGGGGAATCACGAGAGTCAGCCTCTAGATAGGAATATGGCAGATCGCGCCCTAGCCTATTTTGGAATGACCGATTCGCACTTGGCTATGATGAACCTGCAAATCGACCCGCCGCCAACCAACGCGTTTCTCATGCGGCAGTTCATCGAAGGCGAAACGGATCTGCAGATACCCGATCCCTTCGGTCTTAGCCTCTCCCACTACGAAGCGTCTAGAGACAGCATGGTGGAGGCCATTCCTTCGCTCGTAGAGGCGGTTAAGGTCCTCTACCAGAAAGAATTGGAGCAAATCAATCAAGATCGAGAGGTAAAAGCCGAAGAATAGGATCCTGGATACAATGCGTACGCGTCTTAATAGTAGCGACCTGCTCTCCTAGCCTATGATCTTTAATTTCGCCCTCTTTCTAAAAGGCATTGCTATGGGGGCTGCCAATGTGATTCCTGGCGTATCCGGGGGTACGATCGCCTTTGTAACGGGCATTTATGAAGAACTTATCGAGTCGCTGAAGTCCTTTGATACTAAAGCTGTTCGACTCGGACTTGGCTTCAAAATCAAAGAGCTTAGCGAACACATAAACCTCAAGTTTCTTTTCGCCCTTTTTTTGGGGATCGCAGCAAGCCTCTTCACCCTTGGCAAATTGCTGGACTGGCTCTTCACCCACTATCCCATTTTCATCTGGAGCTTCTTCTTTGGCCTTATCCTCGCCTCTGTCTATTACGTATCCAAAAATATAAAACAATGGAAAGCGAGCACGTATGTCATGTTCGCCATTGGCGTGGCTGCTGCCGTAACCCTAGCTTTCGCCAAACCAGCCGAAGAAAATGACTCGTTCATTTACGTAGCCCTTTGCGGCGTGGTGGCGGTTTGCAGCATGATCCTGCCAGGCCTATCGGGATCGTTCGTTCTTATCCTCATGGGCAATTACCAACTCGTCATGCTACAGGCAGTGCCTAACTTCAACCTAACCATCATCATCCCCTTTGCCGTCGGTGGAGCGGTCGGCTTCGTTGTCCTTTCCCACATAATCGCGTATTTGCTGAAGCATTTCCATGACGCCACCTTGAGCCTTTTGACCGGATTTATCTTGGGTTCGCTAATCGTGATCTGGCCCTGGAAATCCGAGGTTTATCTCGCCACTGATTCGGGAGAACTCATCTTGAAAGAAGGAGCTAAAATCGTGCAGGGATACGACTGGAACCTGCCCGATTTCACGGTCGGCACAACCTGGATTGGCTTTCTCCTGATAGGAGCGGGCATGATTTCCGTGTCACTGCTCGAGCGAATGGCCAAAAAGAAATAGAACAAAGCTTCCAATAACTTCCCAAAAGAGAATCCAAAAACTATGAGTACACTGATAAAAATATTGCTTGGTCTGATTATCGTAGCGGGAGCTTCTGTATTCGGAATTTACTACTACACTTTTCATGCGGGCGACGATACGCCACTGGAACAACTGGTGCCCAACGATGCCATCGCGTATGCAGATATTACTCACGTACGCAAAGCCGCCCTAAACTTGGCAACCAGCGAGGAGCTGAAAGTCTACACCGAGTTCGCCAAGATCTTCGGAGGAGCTACCGCAGCCATTGCCGCTGGCCCTTCCATGCAAAGCGCAACCTTGCCAACACCCGATTGGAGTCAGCTCGCGACTCTCGGCGCTAGCTTCAACCGTCAGGTTAGCGTCGCCCTGTTGCCTCCGAAAAGCGAGTTTCCTTCGCTGCCTACACCTGTCTTGCTAGCTCATTTTCAGGGAGACTCGGGGGACTTCGATGCAGCCCTAGAGGAATTTACAGGATCGCTCAACGATCAGTTGCCAGAAACGGAACAGGTGTCTTGGACGACTCGAGACCACGAAGGCGAAACAATAAACATACTCCATTTTCCCAATCCGAATATAGCCGCTAGCGGCCTGGACAGCCAAATCGCTATTCCTGAATTCAAACCGGCCTACGCCATCATCGGTCAGCGTTTCTACGCGTCGATCAATCCCGATTCTCTTATCGATTATCTGAATACAGCCCAGTCGATGACCGTAGAACAGAGCATGGCTATGGATACGAAATTCAGTCGGATTCGCGAACTGCCCGAAACGCAGGATTCGGTTTTCTACCTGGACTTCGCGAAGATGATGAACTCGGCGGTCGAGCTTGTCCAATCGGCTGCCGCTCAAAATCCAGCCGCATCGCAGGTGTCCATAGAGACCGTATTCAAAACATTGGGACTGTTGGAAATTGAATCGATCTACGGATCGCTTGGCATGTTTTCCGGCAGCAACGAAAGCGTGCAGGGCATGTTCTACAAGAACCCCGTTGGCCTCATCGATCTAGTCCCGCAAAACAGCGATTTTGCGACACCGTCATTCGTTCCCGACTACGCCTTCAACGCCAACAACATGGCATTCGATATTGGAGAATTGATCCTGCTGATAAAAGACACTGCTTTGAATTCCATTCCGCTGGCTACAATGGTCTACGCTCAAGGGAAAATGCAAGCCGACCAAATGGTGGGCCAAGACTTTGAAGCCTTTCTGCGCGACGCCTTCACAGAGGAACTCCACTACATTTACAGCTTTGAAAAATTCGAAATCCCGACGGACGGATCGGTACCTCCACCGCCCATCTCGCAGTGCTTCGTGATTGGACTTTCAGATGGAGAATCATTCAACACGGTACTGCAACGGCTACTCGCTCCCATGGCCTTGCAAGGCATGGGCTTCCAAACCGAAACCGTGGGTAACTACGAGCTGAACATCGTACAAGGCATGCCGAGCAAATCCGGAGCGGAAATCGGCTACGCCATCGCCGACAACAGGATATTGGTTGGTGTTGGCTCTTTGGATACAACTCGTTCGACTTTGAAACTGATTAGTGGCGAGGGGAAAGGAGCCTATCAGGCTGATGATGTAGCCGAAGCAATCAAGGAGCTGCCGGAAGGAGGTTTCGCCTATACCTTTTCCGACATTGGAAAACTGGCCGCCTTCATGAGCGACACCATTAAAATGGCATTCGAGCAAGACATGGGAATGGACGAAGAGGAACTCAGGATGCTCGACGCCATTGACTGGGAGGCACTTCAAAACCTCGATCTGAAAATTCTAGCTAAATCCTACCACACGCCCGGCCATATCGAGACGCGCTATCGAATGGTGAAGTGAGTAAATGCAGGAAACTCGCTCTTGGCCGAGTGAAGACTGGTGCGAGCGATGTTAAAAGATCCAATTTATGGAACTTGAAAAGGTGGAACGCGGCGTCCTCGACGCGTTTAAGCAACTTGATTGAGCGCGAGTCGAGGACCCGTCTTCGCTTATGAGCTACGCCGAGGCAAGCTGCCTCGCTCCACCCTGGAGAGGACGGAAGGTGGGGATGCTTGTCCGTTCGGCTGAGCTCACGGCCGAAGCCTCAAGCATCCGCCAATTTACAAAAACCTACGAGCTCGGCTCCCGGCTCTCTTTCAAGCGGGCTAGATAAGCGGCGGGCGACCAATTGCTTCGCTCGGATCGCATGAGGATCTCGCCTTGCTCGCTTATTAGCATGGTCGCTAGGCTGTGCAGGATCGTCCCATCACGCGGCAGCGAGGTGACGCCAAAGCTGCGTATGAGATCATCCACCGCTGAAAAGGGACCCGTCACGAAATGGAAATTATCCCCTTCGATCCCATAAGCTTCGGCGTAGTGTTTCAAAACGGGAGGAGTATCGTATTCAGGATCTAGCGACACGGATATAAACGCCAAGTCGGCAATCTCCTGTTCATTCGCCATACGATGCAAGGTAGCCATTTTCGATGTTGAAAGCGGGCACATCTTCGCATCAGTGCAGCGAGTAAAGATGAAGTTCATCACGAATGCTTTGCCTTGCAGGTCTTTGGTTGTGACCAGCTTGCCATGCTGATTGAACAAGGCGAAGTCAGGCGATTCATCTCCCTCACCAAAGTAGCGACCGCTTGGCAAAGAATCGGTCTTCTTGGCAAGCGAGCGATTCACTTTTTCTAGAGAACGATTCGCCGCTTCGTCACCTGGTAGCACATTGACTAATCGAAAGCCGCCATCCTCGTCACGGATAAGCCTCGCCCTGATCGTATCGCCCGACTCGAGCCCACGAAGATCGGTTTCGTTCAGACGAAAATCCATGGTCATCGCCGGCATAAAACCGGGAATGTCTTCGTGCTTAATTTTAGCCGAGCCTTCATCCAGGTTTATCTCGAGCACAAGACCAACTACTGGATAGCCTGGGGCACTGTCATCTTCTTGACTTTCGTTTTTTTGACTACATCCCAATAGCCCAGCCACCATCGCCACGAGGGAGGTCCAACGAAAAAAGCATTTTTTGAAACGATTCGTATTCATTTCCGAGTTAAGCAAATGACAACTTTTGATAGTCGAGCTATAGTGATGGCAACCGATTAATGACGCAAGACTCACCACAGCAATCGCCCAACTCGCCTGTCTATAAGCCTATTCTTTTCTGGTTCGGCCTCGTTTCTCTGGTCTGGATAACCTTCCTTTTATACGCGGGAGGCTTCACCACCAGCATTCGAGCAGGCATGGCATTCCTCGACTGGCCGCTTTCAAACGGATCCATAAACCCGGAAGGCTGGCTGGAAAATGAAGATATGCTAGCAGAACACAGCCATCGTCTGCTAGGATTCGTGATGGGGTTGCTCTCTATCGGACTGTGCGTAGCGGCCTATGTTCTCAAAGCTCCTCCTGCCGCAAAGAAACTGAGCATCGCCATTCTCTTGCTAGTCATTGTTCAAGGCTTGCTTGGCGGTCTTCGCGTCCTGCTCGATCAGCTCAACCTCAACATAGACCACAACCTCTATGCCCAAACTTTTGCCGTAGCTCACGCGACCTTGGCCCAGGTCTTTCTTTGCCTGCTGGTTTCGTTCGCCGTTATCAACAGTCGCTCCTGGATCGAGAGATCCGCAGGATTTTCTCAAGAACCGAGTAAATTGCTAGGAAATTTAGGCCTGATCGCCTGCCTCACTATTGTTTTGCAGCTGATCATTGGAGCCATCATGAGACACAGCTACGCAGGGCTAGCCATTCCGACCTTTCCCCTTACGCCCTACGGCACCATCGTGCCTCCTGCATTCGATTTTCAAGTTGGCATTCACTTCGCCCATCGCGTGGGTGGCGTTGTAGTGACCATTGCCATACTGGCTTTTTGCATCCGCATCTGGAAATCAGCTGAAGCTCGTCAAGCTATCGGCATTTCCGCCGCCGTCTTAGCCTTTCTTCTAATGCTGCAAATCTATCTGGGAGCCTTGACTATCTGGACTGTTCGCAATCCGCATGCCGCCACCCTCCACATGCTGAATGGAGCGGTGACCCTTGCGGTTTGCTGGATGATGACGTTTCGTTGCCTTAAATTTCGCATCGAATCATTGCCTTCGCCAAAACGCGATGTGAAGATCGCCTCTCATTCGGCTGAATTGAGCCAACCTGCCAAGGCATGAACGTAAAGGAATCTTCAGGCATATCCGCTCCCGAAGGCATCATCGAACGAGCGGAGACGAAAACTATGGCCTGGTCAGCATACTATGAACTGACCAAGCCACGGCTTAGCCTCCTTTCCGTGATTACTGCCCTCGTCGGCTACCTCGCAGCTTTGCCCGAGCGCAATCTTGCTGTGCTCTTCAACTTCCTTTGCGGCACAGCCCTATGCGCGGCCTCTGCCGCGGCGCTGAACCAATGGCTAGAGCGCTCGGAAGACGCTATCATGCCGCGCACTAAAAACCGTCCGCTGCCAACCAATCAGATCAGTCCCTTAGCAGCATTGGGAATCGGCATCACGCTCGGCGTCATCGGCTCCTTGCAGCTGGTTTACGGAGCCAATCTGCTAGCTGGACTCATTGGAGCGGCTACCATTCTGAGCTACATCATCGTCTACACGCCGATGAAGAAAATGACGCGCTGGTCGACTGAGGTCGGCGCCATTAGCGGGGCTTTGCCTCCTCTAATAGGTTGGGCTGCCGCCGAGGGAACGATTTCCGGCTTGGGATGGATTCTCTTTGGGGTCTTGGTTTTCTGGCAAATTCCCCACTTCATGGCTATCGCCTGGTCGTTTCGCAAAGACTACGCCATGGCTGGATTCCCCATGCTGTCCGTTGTCGATCCCGATGGTGGGAAAGTCGCTCGCTGGTCCTTCCTCAATACTGTCGCCCTCGTAGCGGTAAGCCTTTTGCCCTCGATAGTTGGATACGCCAGCTGGTTCTACGGCGGAGTTGCCGCGATTTTCGGAATCTGGTTTCTGAAAAAAGCCTTCGATTTTCTATCCAAGGAAAATCGAGAAACGGCCGCCCGAAAGCTCTTCTTCTGCTCGATATTCTATCTTCCCGCCGTCCTGTTTAGCCTCGTCATCGATAGATGGATACTTTTTTAGGAGTCGGCAGTAGACAGAAAACAGGTCACCAGGCTCCAGCTGCATCAGCTTTTGGCTCTCTGTCCCCCGTTCCCTGACTCCTGTCTACTAAAATGAGTATATCAGACATCCCTGCCCTCAACGCTGGCTTAAACGGTCTTTCCACTATTCTCATCGTTTGTGGCATTATCGCCATTAAAAAAGGAAAAGAAAACGCGCATCGTGGCTTCATGTTTTCCGCCGTGGTCGTTTCCGCCCTCTTTCTTGTTGGCTATGTCTACCATAAATGGGCCGTCAAAGGAGTGCATACTCCGTTCGGAGGCGAAGGAACTATCGAATTGGTCTACTACGTCATGCTCATTACGCATATCATTTTAGCCATGGCGATCGTTCCGCTTGTCTTGCGGGTTGTCTTTTTGGCCATCACCAGGCAATTTGAGAAACACAAGTGGTGGGCTCGATGGACCTACCCTATTTGGCTCTATGTTTCCGTCACCGGCGTCCTCGTTTACTTCTTCCTTTATGTCTGGTTCCCCTCTCATCCAGCTTGAAAACCAAGCACGCTCAACCTCGTATCAAAGAATCAACCTTCTTCTATTTGTAGCGGCGATCGTTGATCGTCGACTCTCGGACATTTGGATCGGCGATCGACGATCGCCGCTACATCTGAAATGACCCTCGAAATCGCATTTGTCTTCGTTCTGCTGGGACTGGCTTTGGTGAGTTTTGTCTGGGAAAAACTGCCGCCTGACGTAACGGCCCTCTCTCTTTTCGCCATCCTGCTCGTCACTGGAATTCTGCCAGCTCAAGACGCCTTTTCCGTTTTCTCTAGTCCCGCCCCTATCACCGTTGGAGCCATGTTCATTATCAGCGCCGCTCTCGATAAATGTGGCGTTATCGAAAGGATGGCCCAGGCCTTGGAAGGTCTAGCCAAACTGAGCTACATACCGCTCCTTGTAGTGATAATGTTGATATCGGGCTGCGTCTCGGCCTTTATCAATAACACGCCAGTAGTGGTTGTCATGCTACCCATTGTGCTCAGCCTCTCGCATAAGATAGGCACAGCTGGATCCAAAATCCTGATACCACTTTCCTATGCTTCGATTTTGGGAGGCACCTGCACGCTGCTCGGCACCAGCACCAATATTCTGGTTAGCAGCGTAGCTGAAACAGCGGGCGAACGACCTTTCGGCATGTTCGAAATGGCCGCAGTGGGCATTCCCCTATTTGCGGCTGGCTTGATCTACATGCTGACTATTGGCTGCCGTCTACTGCCCATTCGCGAAACGTTGACCTCGATTCTGAGCGCGGAGGAGCGACGCGAATACATCACCGAAGCTTACGTTTCGCCAGACTCTACCGTTATCGGAAAGACGATTATCGAAGCCGGCATCGCCAAGTTGCCGGGAATACGCGTCATCGACTTGGTCCGCTCTGGAGTCTCGCTGCAAATTCGACTAAATGAAGCTCCGCTCGAAGCGGGTGACCGACTCATCCTTGCCTGCCGCGCCTCTGGCATCGCTAAGGCGCGCAGCTTCCACGGACTTGATCTCGAGCAGGAAAAGAAGCTCGGTCTGGCGCAGATCAACGCCCACGAGGGGATGATCGTCGAAGGTATTCTGGGGCCCAATTCCGAACTTATAGGCAAGACGCTTGAAGAAGTGAACTTCCGTCAACGCTTCCGCATGGTGGTTCTCGCCATTCACCGCAAGGGAAGAAACTTGCGAGAGCATCTCGGAACGCTGCGTCTTGATTTTGGGGATACACTGCTGCTTTTGGGAACGGACGAAGCCATCCAAAGGATTCGAGGCGGCGAAGACATTCTGCTAATGGACCAAAGAGCTGTCCGTTCGAAGACGTCTCTTACTCGTATGCTCACTGTTCTCGGGTCCGTAGCGGGCGTGGTCGTTTGCGCTACGGCAGGGATTCTAAGAATCGAAGTAGCCGCCGTAGTCGCCTGCGTTTTTCTTTTTGTCACCAACTGCATTCGCCCCAAAGACGGCTATGGGTCCGTGCAGTGGAATATCCTCTTCATCATCTTCGGGATGCTGGGCATGGGACTTGCCATGCAAAAGACCGGAGCCTCCACTTGGCTGGCCGACCAGATGATCGGACTCGTCACCGCCTTCACCTCGGAAGATATCCGTCCCTATGTAATGCTAGCCTGCCTGTATCTATTGACGAATCTTCTGACGGAAGTCCTCTCCAACAATGCCGCCGCTGTGCTTATGGCTACTCTTGCTGTGGGCATCGCTGAAACCCTCGGGGTGAGCTTGCGCCCCTTCCTCTTCACTGTAGCCGTAGCCGCCTCCGCCAGCTTCGCCACGCCCATCGGGTATCAAACGAATACTTACATCTATGGCGCCGGAGGCTACCGATTCTCTGACTTCGTGAAAGTAGGCCTCCCCTTAAACTTCCTCTGCTTCGCCTTAACCGTCCTCCTGATACCGACCATCTGGGACTTTTAATAGAGAGAAAAAGAACCACAGATGGACACGGATTAACACGGAAGTTAAGTCTAAAAGATTTGCTCTTCTCAAATATCAGAAGCGTAACTCTACTATACACTCTGTTTAATTGAGCATTTGGAGTTAAGTATTATACCAGTCTTTCTTACAAACTGAACAAACGCGGCTCTTTACAAGCAAAGGCCCTACATCGCAAATATTTCTAAGGTCGTCGCTTGCGACGCATCACAGAGCCATTTTACAATTCGAGAATGTTCAATTTATGACCGTTTTCAGCATATCAAAATTAAGGAGACTTCTCGCCAGATTTCATCCGTGTTTATCTGTGTCCATCTGTGGTTGCAAAAATCAAGGCTGTATCACCAATTTCTGTACACCTTCGGCATAGGCGTAATTCTTGGCGTAAGCCTCCGCCGTCTTTTCGATCGGAAAGATCTCCGAAACCATCTCGTCCAAATCGATCTGCGGGTTATCTCCTGAAGTTAGCTTAATCGCTCGCGGATAGGTATGCTTCATCCGCCGAGCCATCATAATCGTCAAACCTTTACGGCGAACCGTGGCGTGGCGCATAAACAAGCGATCATCGGGGGGAATCCCCACTAATACCAAACGCCCGCCATAACGCGTCATCTCCGCGGACTGTTGAACCGATTCATCCGCCCAAGCAGCCTCGAAACAAACGTCTACCCCACGCCCGTCAGTCTCCTTCATGAGCAGATCAACGCCCTCGTCTGCTTCAATTCGAAAGGCGTTGCGAGCGCCCCAGCGACGAGCTAAATCAACCCGCCATTCGTATTTATCAAAAGCATACACGTCGCGGCACCCCATTAGCAAAGCCAGCTTCATAATCAGAAGCCCAACAGGACCGCAACCCACAACGGCTACGCTATAAGCCAGCTTGAGCTTCCCCAAATCGACCGCGTGAATCGCTACCCCTAAAGTTTCCAGCAAAGCTCCTCCCGCATCGGAAATTTCATTGGGCATAGGAAAGCAATTGCGGGCTTCGACGATCATCTTTTCGCAAATGGCTCCATCGGTTGGATACACGCCATAAAAGGTGTGATTCGGACAAAGATTAGGATGTCCTTGCTCGCAACACTCGCATCGATAGCAGGGACAAGCCGGCTCCACCGCCACCCTTTGGCCAACCTTCAATTCCCTATTCTCCCCATCTCGCGCCCCTTCGCCCAGCTCAAGAACCTCGCCCATAAACTCATGCCCCATGATCATCGGCGAAGCAATCTCTTCTCCCCCAATGGCACCCGTCCCATACATATGCATATCCGATCCGCAAATCCCGATCGCCCCCACACGAATCAAAACCTGGCTAGCATCAGGCATCTCAGGCTCCGCAACCTCCTCGATCCGCAAATCCTCAGGCCCATGCAATCTCGCCGCTTTCATTGACAAGGATCAATGAAGAGCCAGGGAGACACTTACAAGCAAACAACTGAGCCGAAGTCCCTGGATAAACAGTCGCCTTTTTATTCCATGAGACCTATTGCAGGGTCAACACTTCTGGCACCATCAATTCATCGACATGGTCATTTACTATGGACACATCTCCGTACCCATGGATTTCATTTATAAATCGAGCTGAACGATAGTTAAGCGTCCTGAATTCGTAATCGATCTTGATGCGACCTTTTTTTCGGACTAAGCGCTCCTTAAAGGATAGCTTAAGAACATCCCTTTCGAGTATGGAACTAGAAAACAGTTCGCTCAGCATCTTATAGCATTGAAAGTAGTTCATCTGAATGGAAAAACGATGCTCCATTCCAAAAGAGAAGTCATCAAGAAGATTCTCCTGCCGCTTGATTATGAGAGTCTCTCTATCGAAAACGATCGCCTTGAGCTTGCCTCCATTCTCGACCAGATCTTCCATTTGAATGAAAGGAGAGCAAGTGCCATAGCTCATCTGTTCGGGCAATTGGGTCGCCTTAGCAAGCTTCACTCCTTCAGGAAGCCCTAATTGTTCTCGCACGTTATCGCGGTCAAGAAAACACCCTGTCTCGGGAACGATAATACCGTATAAATTTCCATTCTCTAGAGATTCGAGATAAAAGGCCTTGACTACGTTTAGCGGATTCCACCCTGAAAGAATCTCCGCTTTTTCGTAGCATGTATTCGTTTCTTTAGGATACGAAACTACCCGAAGTGGTTTTCTACTCCTTTCGAAAAACCTTCGGATATACGCCAGATCGTATTTGGCCAAAAACAGTTTCTCCAGAAGATCTCCGTCGACTTGATATTTGAGCCCAAGCGCATCGGCTCCATCAAGATTCAAAGAGGGGTCATTTTCTAAGAGTGAAAAACGATCCACCTCTAGCCCACTACAGGCTTCACCAAGAGTGTATATACTCATGTCGTCAGATTCCACACAACTCAATTGGCCTTTTGCCTAATGATTTCAAGCGAAGAATTTGAGATTTTGAATAGAAATTAGCCAGTCCCTTGTTAGACGCCTTAGCCATGGAGGTCGCCCCAGAACATCCCGCTCTTCGAACTGGCCTTTTGGCATAGCCAAGTCGGTCACGCTTTTAACCATGTTTTGTGAGAGAAAGATCCGCCTTTCCCAAGGTCGAAATATTCTCTCTGATTGCCGCCGGGGTCAGGCCGTAAAGGAGGCGGGATAATGGCTTGAGGCATTCTGGCGAATGATCGCTTCGAGGCTCGCAAGAGGTAGCTAGAAAAAAGAAGTCAACTGTTGCATCCTAATTTTGGATACGAACAGATAGTATGAATAATGCGATCGGGGCGCCCGCTATTCGAAATCAGCCGCCGGCAAAGACCACTTTGAAACCGGCATCCTCCAAGACGGCTTTCACTTCCTCGCGCTTGTCTCCTTGGATTTCTATATTGCCGGACTTGATGGCTCCGCCAACGCCACAACGTTTTTGTATCCGTTTTTTAAGGTCGGTCTTTTCCTCGCTAGAGATACCCTTAAAACCAGCGACTACGGTGGACCAGCCTCCTCCGCCTCCCGAGCGTTGGCGGATGACGTCGAGTCGACCGCGGGATTTGTTTTTTTCAGGAAGAGGAGATGAAGATGATGAAGGAGAAGAGGATGGTGGTGATAATGAGGAAGAGGGCTTTTCGGGCAAGGGGCCGAGGTTTAGATCAGAAAAGGGATTGCTGGATAGAGGATCCGATGAAACGGTAGTATCCAGTTTTTTGTTCTTTTTAGGCACGGGTTAGGTGTTTAGGCAGTAAGGGTTTAGAACTTTATTGGTCGGCATGTCCTAGGCATGCCGCTACTTGGGACATGTCATTAAGAGGGCGATGGGTTTTTCGGAAGCAGTCAAAGATCATCGCTTGCAAGCAAGCTCCTACACGGATGGGAAAGGGCTAGGTTAGGAAAAATCCTTGCGGCCTTGGCAGGCCCCTTTGGGTATATCGCCCTGCCCTTCCAGATACATGAGAGCTTTCTGGTAGCTGCGTCGTTTGAGGTAGTGCTTCAACTCGGAATCGATCTCCGTTCTATGATTCTGCAGAGCTTGATCCAGAAAACTCAAGTTCGTAGCTATGGTCGGAGCATCAGATTTACTTATGCCTTCTTCTAGAGAGATAAGAGCATCTTTGAGTTGTTCGTTAATTGTTTTCATTAACGTATTTTATGATAATGGATAGGTGGAGAAATGGGTAAAGCAAGGATTACTGAAGATTATTAAAAAAGGGTTTAATCGAGCCAGACGGAGCTGGCATTTGCTTTACTCGGCCAAGATGCAAAGTTAACGACCGTAATAATTATCACTAATACTGAAACTAATGTGACAAGCCAAATCTGAGGGAGTCGAAGGATGAGACTTTGGTAAAATCCAGCCCTCCTGAAGACGCGGCAAAGCACAGCTCCAATTTCCCCATGGGACTTTCACCATACACGCAAAATGGTAACCATAGCAACGCGTTCTAACGCGGACTTGATCGACCACAACTACGAAAAGTGGAAGATCGATCCGGCCTCGGTCGACGATAATTGGCGGACTTTCTTTGAGGGCTTCGAACTTGCCTTGAGCATGGCTCCTCGACGAAGAGGCCAGACGAAGTCGAGCGAAACTCAGACGGCTTCGGGGCAGATGAATGTCTCCAGCCTGATTTACGCCTATCGCAGCCTCGGGCACACGGAAGCTGATCTTGACCCGCTTTCCGATCCCCCTCCCTCGAACCCCGAATTAGCTATCGAAGAGTTCGGCCTGCACGCAAGCGATTTGGATAAAGAATTCGCATCGGGTCACTTTCTGGACGGTGGCTCCATGAAACTCAGCGAGCTAATCGGAGCCTTGAAGAAAACCTACTGCGGCTCGATCGGTTACGAATATATCCACATTCAGAATACGGAAATCCGGAGATGGATCCAGCACAAGATCGAGCCGCTACAGGGAAAAACCGAGCTTTCGGGCAAAATCAAGCTACGTGTTTTGCGAAAGCTTTTCGCAGCCGAAACCTTTGAGCGTTTTCTGCACACGCGCTATCCTGGACAAAAGCGATTTTCCCTGGAAGGTGGGGAGACCTTAATCCCCTGTCTCGATAACGCGCTCGAACATTGCGGGAGGCTGGGCATCAAGGAAGTTGTCATGGGGATGGCTCATCGGGGCCGACTGAACGTGCTAGCTAATACCCTCAAGAAATCATACGACTTTATTTTCGAGGAATTCGATGACAACTACGTACCTAACACAGTAGGGGGCGATGGCGATGTGAAGTACCATCTTGGATACGAAAAAGTCATCGAAACGAAAGAAGGCCACTACGTAGAAGTGCGTCTCGCTTCGAATCCAAGTCACCTGGAAGCGGTAAATCCCGTGGTTCAGGGCAAGGCGAGAGCTCGCCAGCGTATCTTGAACGACAGGGAACGCAAGAAGGTGTTGCCGATCCTGGTGCACGGCGACGCTGCATTTGCCGGTCAAGGCATAGTTTCCGAGGTCTTGAATTTTTCTCAACTTCCTGGATACAGAACAGGTGGCACTCTGCACATCGTGGTAAACAACCAGATTGGTTTCACGACTACACCCAACGAAGCCAGATCCTCGCGCTACTGCACGGACATAGCGAAGATGATCGACTCGCCTATCTTCCATGTGAATGGCGACGATCCACTAGCGGTAGTCTTCGTCACCATGTTGGCCATCGAATTTCGTCAGCAGTTCCAGAGAGATGTGGTCATCGATATGTATTGCTATCGCAAGCACGGCCACAACGAAAGTGACGAACCGATGTTCACGAACCCCCATCTTTATGAAAGGATTGCCAAGCATCCCCCGGCAAGCTCGCTACTTTCGAAACAGCTTATCGCTGAAGGAACGATCAGCGAAGATGGGGTGGACGCCATAAAGGAAGAGTATGAGACCTCTCTTGAAAACTCCCTGCAACGCGTAAAGCAAGGAGCCGTAAGTGGAGCTCATAGCAGAGCTTCATTCGCAGGCTCGACAGCGATTTTCCAGCCGAAATATTCGTTTGAGCCAGTAGAGACTGGAGCGAGTATCGAGAAATTGAGGACAGTGGTCGAAGGGCTTACGGAGCTTCCGGACTTCATTTCAGCCAATCGCAAAATAAAACGCTTTCTAGATCAGCGCAGAAAAGCCTTCGAAGAAAAGGCTCCCGTCGACTGGGCCCTAGCCGAAGCTTTGGCCTTCGGAACACTGCTCATGGAGGGCACGCCCGTACGCCTATCTGGTCAAGACAGCGAACGCGGAACGTTTAGCCAACGACATGCCGTTATCCACGATTACGAAGACAACGACCGTCATGTCCCGCTACTAAATATTTCAGAGGATCAAGCGAGATTCTGCGTCTACAATTCTCTGCTTTCCGAGGCAGGAGTGCTGGGCTTTGATTTTGGCTACTCGCTCGACTACCCTCGCATGCTTTGCATTTGGGAAGCTCAATTCGGAGATTTCGCCAACGGCGCCCAAGTCATCATCGACCAATTCATTACTTCCAGCGAATCGAAATGGGGACGGGTGAGCGGAATCGTCATGTTGTTGCCGCATGGATACGAGGGCCAAGGCCCTGAGCACTCATCCGCTCGTCTCGAACGATTTCTACAGAATTGCGCCGAAGATAATATCCAAGTTTGCAACATGACAACGCCGAGCCAATACTTCCACGTCTTGCGTCGTCAAATGAAGCGGGATTTCCGCAAGCCATTGGTCATCATGGCTCCAAAATCGCTCTTGAGACACAAAAAGGCAGTCTCGCCATGGGAGGACTTTTCGGAGGGCTCGTTTAGAGAAATCATAGACGAACCTGAACTCGATCCAAACGACATTAAACGGGTGATCCTATGTTCAGGAAAAGTCTACCATGATCTAGTAGGCTATCGAGAGCTTAACCAAAGAACGAATACCGTTGTTGTTCGAATAGAACAGTTGTATCCATTACACGAAGACGAACTGAAGAAAATAGTCGATCGCTACCATAAAGCGGAAAGCATAGTTTGGTGCCAAGAGGAATCGCAAAACATGGGAGCTTGGACTTTTATGGCTCCGCGGCTTCAAAACCTTTTCGACAATCCCATTCATTATGCGGGCCGAGATAGTAGCGCAAGCACGGCTGTAGGCACTATTTCGTTACACAAAAGCGAACTAGAGACATTTTTGCATGAAGCGTTCTCGCTTTAAATTTCCACAAGGGAATTGATCGCATACGCATCGAAAATCACTTTAAAAAATCAATGGCTACCGAAGTTAAAGTACCAACCCTAGGAGAATCGATAACCAGCGGCATTATCGCCGCATGGCATGTCCAAGAAGGGGATTACGTAAAAAAGGACCAGCTCGTGTATGAACTGGAAACGGATAAAATCACCTCCGAGGGTCTAGCCGAGCAAGAAGGCCGGATATCCCTAAGGGCGAGTGAAGGGGACGAAGTCGAAATTGGGCAGGTCATTGCCGAAATCGACGAAACCGCAGCGGCTCCAAAAGAATCAGCGGAAGCCAAAACTGTCTCTGAGGGTGAGAGGAAAGCCTTGACTGACGGAGAAGAGCAATCGCCTCAGACAAGCGACGCGGTCTCCCCAGCCGTGCGGCGAATCGCGAGCGAAACCAGTCTCGATCCAAGCGCAGTCGCCGGAACCGGCAAAGCAGGCCGTGTCACCAAAGGCGATATGCTCGAAGCCTTGGAAAAAAGAAGTAACGAATCGACGGATACGGAAACCAAGAGCAAACCAGTGCTTGATCCTGTTCAGTCTGATCGATCAACACGCAAGCGGTTGTCTCCCATGAGGCAGAAAATCGCGGAACGGCTGGTCATGGCTCAGCAAGAAGCGGCCATGCTCACGACTTTCAACGAGGTAGACCTCTCGCAAATCAAGGCTTTGAGGGCGAAGCATCAGGAAAAATTCGTTGAAAAGCATGGAGTAAAATTGGGTTTCATGTCGTTCTTCGTTAAAGCTGCGGTACATGCCTTAAAGGAAGCGCCTGCTATCAATGCTCAGCTGGATGGGGATGAATTGGTGCAAAACCATTACTACGACATTGGTATAGCCGTATCCACGGAAAAAGGACTATTGGTTCCTGTCGCAAGGGATTGCGACAGTCAGAGTCTAGCCGAAATCGAGATGCAAATCGTCAATTACGCCAAGAAGGCGAGAGAGGGCAAGATCGAGCTCTCCGATCTGCAAGGAGGCGTTTTCACTATCACCAATGGCGGCATTTTCGGCTCGATGCTTTCAACTCCTATTCTGAATGCTCCGCAAAGCGCTATCCTGGGCATGCACGCGATCCAGGATCGTCCCGCGGCCGTGAACGGAGAGGTAGTTATCCGTCCCATGATGTATTTGGCTCTTTCATACGACCACCGTATTGTAGATGGGAAAGAGGCAGTCACCTTTCTGGTTAAAATAAAAGAAGGTCTGGAAGATCCTGCGAGACTGCTCTTGGAGATCTA
>JANQKI010000117.1 GCA_028281165.1 Opitutaceae bacterium
GCGTCGCGCTGCAAGCGATACAGCTTATCTTCAATGTTGCGAATATTCAAACCAAACTTGGTTGGAGTATTGCGGATTGTAGTTTCATATCCGATACGACCATCTATTCGATAAAATCCCGGAGATTCACGCGAACTGCTATCCTCTAGTCGATCATCGACTCCCGTAAGTCCTAAACCTAGTGAAAATCCGTTCTCGAACTTGTAATTACCCCAAACGTTGCCTTGGTGCTCAGCCGCCCAGTTGATCGGAACACCTGGACGAGCAGTCACTTGCTCTGTATCAGCATAAGTATAGCCACCAACGACCTGAAATCTACCTTCCAGTAAATTGAGGTGAAAATCGATATCGACACCTTTAGAAGTTTCAGTGCCCGAAAGCTCACTAAACCCGACCGACGCGAGAACAAGATCCGAATGAGTACGAAGGATATCTTGTTTTTCGATATCATACAAGGCGATGGTAAAGCCGAATTTGTTATTGTCTGGAGCGTATCTGAAGCCTAGCTCGAGTCCTTCACCCGTTTCGGGATCATATAGCTCTCCCCAAGGGAGAGTATCTGGATTGGGGGGAGCAACTCCCAAATCCAACGCCGCATCGATCAAGCTCAACTCCGCGTTTTCATTGCGAACCGGATTCAAACCGAATCTCGGATTCACAGACCTGCTGTAGAGACCATACAATATCCAATTGTCCGTAACCGCATAGCTGATACCCGCTTGCGGAGAAAAGTGATCGGCTTCACCGGTCTGTCGGCTTGAAATGGCGTCCGTCGCCCGAACATTGCCCAAAACAGGGTCTCCTTCAGTAACGAAAACAAAGCGATCATGCACTATGTCATCAAAGCGACCACCCAAGAGAATTCTACCTTTCTCCTCATTCCAAGTGATTTGCCAGTTGGCGAAGAAAGCAGTGGTGCGGAAATCGTTGTTTCGGGTGCCATTGGGACGTATCGGCAAATCGAATGCGCTTTTGGGCATGTATTGGCGAACGAATTCGTCGCGTCTTTGAGTCGATTGAGCGTCAAACACATCGTAGACGTACCGCACGAATACTCCCCCAGTTGAAAAACTTAGCTCAGGGTAGTCATCCGGATCGATGCCATACATCTCGGCGGTACCCGCCCACCAACGATTTTGCTGCCATTGGTTCTCCTCGTTCCTTTCGAAACCCAACACGAGTTGATTAGACAATTGACCGGTATCGAAGGTCAAAGCCAGGTCAGCCTGAAAGTTCTCGCGATTCTGATCCCGAATATTGCCAGGCCAAGCGCTATTGCGAAGCCCAGTTACTCCAGGAACGTAGCTACCACCGACTAGTCCAGTCCCTCCCTCTCGAATACTATCTCTCTCGCGATTCATGTTGGAATAATTCAAACGCAAATCGACGCCTTCGGCAAAATTGTGCCTTAATTGCGCTTCATAGATCGTCGTATCCATATTTCGGGAACTGTAAGGCGAATCCTTGGTATGGTCGAACCCTAGCTCCGTTACCCAGTGAGTTTTCGGATTGACGCGAAACGGGCCTGGCTTGAGAGGAAGCCCGCCGGATGGAACATTGGTTTCGTCCTGCTTATTGAAAGAGAGTATCAGATCGGTCTTTTCTGAGAATCTCATCGAGAACATCGGGGAAATCGAATACCGCTGCATGTCCTGGAAGTACTCATACCTTCCCTGCTCATGGTAAGTGGCATCGACGCGATAGGCGAAACGCTCGCTATCTCCAATCGGTCCCGTCGAGCTGAGAGAAGTCCGGAATAGTCCATTGTTTCCGACCGCAAAGGAAATTGATTGGCTAGGCGTAAAATGCGGTTGTTTCGTGATGTAGTTGAGAACTCCACCAGGCTGCGATTGTCCATAGAGAAGAGCGGCCGGCCCTTTTACGGCTTCGACGCGAGATATCTGACTAGCATCAGGTTTATTGAGCGACCGTACTCCATTGCGCATCGCTGCCGAGGACACAAAACCTCGTATTGAATACAAGGGCACGAACTCGTTAAAGACGAGCGATACTCCTGGCATGTAATCCATTGCGTTGTCCACATTATAGGAAGCGGTATCCTCAATTAATTCAGCCGCGAGAACGTTAATCTGAAAAGGCAGATCTTTGAGCGCAGTATTTGTCCGCGTTGCTCCGAGAGTATTTCCAGACAGATAACCGATATCCGAATCGTCCTCTACGACAAACGGCGACAAGGTATATATATCATCGTCGTCTTGAGCGACGATCTGAGGGGCGCTTGCAAGCGCAAACGAAAGCAATCCTTTAATAAAGGTTTTGAGCTTAGTTTTTTTGTTAGTGGGTAAGTTCATTTTAGTTTGATATTTTGTAGTTGATATATTCTGAGGGGCGCTTTCAGAGCGACTAGGACTTGTACCTCCTTTCTTCGCTCGCTTCATTATTCCAAATGCCTTGCCTCCGCTAACCGGGACGGCCACGAGTGGGGTGCCCTGCAAAAGGCCATCTAGAGCCTCTTGCGGCAGATAAAGACCTTTTATCAGATTTGTTTGGCAACCAGTCACTGTGTCGCTTGCAAATACCAGTTCGAATTGCCCCTGCTCCGCTACCAGCTTGAGCGACTCTGTCGCTAAACTTGCAGGCACATCGTATTCGCGCCTCTCCCCCACCGAGCCTTGAACCCAGGCACAGAATACCCATGCGCTTACGCACATTGCTAGCGCCTTGGAGCTTTGGGACAAAAGCCTCATAGGTCTCGCATAGGTGTAGTTTACCTGGGGAAAGTATCATTGGAATCAAAACGGGATGCACCAACTCCAATGACACTTCGGGGTGTTAGTATTATGAAAAGAAAATCAACTTTTTATAAAAACTCAAAAACAAACGGACTCCGCGAACCGAAAAGAAGAGAGAAATTTTATATGTATCCAAAATTTGGTTTCATATAATCAATTAGACATGACAAAAGGCCCGCTATATAAAGCGAGATATATATAATTTTAGACTGTCTTATATCTAATTTCTTGATCGAAGCACTACAACGGAATCGTCGATTCTCTCCACCTCGATATCCATCGTCACTTCCAATATAGCTACAAAGCTCTCAATGTTCTTTGGCTGAATCGTGGCGCTCATCGCTAGGTCTTCGATCGCCTTATCTTCAATCACGATCTTTCGTTTGTTGCGGCGATTGAATTCCATCACGATTTCGGAAAGCGGTGTATCCGTGAAATCGAATACCTCGTTCAACCATAAGAGCTGCTCGTCGATCACCTCTTTCGATATCGATATGACGGGCGTCAATTCGGTTGGCTCGCTCGGATCGATTACGGTCCGTTGACCTGCGATTAGCTCTTGGATCGACTTTCCAATATCGCTCGCATCCAGGTCAGGTTCATCCACCGAGCCGGGGCCAACCCTAACACGACCCTCAGTTACGATCACGTCTACCGCGTCACCGTCGATCTGCACATTGAACATAGTTCCAACCGCCTGCACGGCCACGCCATTGGCAATGACAATGAAAGGCTTCTCTGGATCTTTCTCCACTGTGAAGTAGGCCTCTCCACGCTCCAGAGTTATCTCTCTTCGGTCGTGGGAATAGGCTACGACAGCCTGGGCTCCGCGATTAAGCTCCACAACGGATCCATCCTTCAGCTCATGCCTCTCATAGAGCTTCGCATAGCCTCCCTCTGCCAACTGATATGGCCTGGTTTGGGCTTGATAGCGCCAGACGCCAAACGAGATCGCAATGACGGCAGCAACCGCGCCAAAGAAATTAATGAAACGTACGATACGTTTCTTCTGCCTCCGTGTTGCCGTATCCAATAAATTGGGATTCGGCCTAAGACTGTGCTCGGGACGCCAGTCAGCCAAAACGTCCAAGTGTTTCCACGTCTTTTGAGCGTTCGCGTAAGCTTCTGAGTGGAAAGGATCCTTGGCTAGCCAATCGAAAAACTCATCCTGCTCCTTAGCCGAAAAACCATAGCTTTGCCTGACTGCCCACTCGGAAGCTTCCCTCTTGATACGCGACCAATTCGCGTCACCCGCTTCTCGCGTTTCCCTAGTCATAACGTTTTCATGTTGCAGCAGTTCAACACGTATTCCGAGCACTTATCCACCCCGATCGCAAGCTGCGTATAGACGGTTGGAAGGGAGATCCCTAGCTCCTTGGCGATGTCTTTTGGCGGCATCCCGTAAACTTTGCACAAGGTGAAAATCTGGCGACATTTTTTCGGCAAAGACTGAATGGCAATGGTCAGCGTTTCCAGCTCCTGATTGCGGGCTACGTTTTCCTGAATGTCCTCTTCTTCATCCAGTATCTCCAAGTCTTCCAAACGGGCTGCCTCCCGAGATCCCCTTACCTGGGAGGCTCGTATCGTATTGAGAGCGATGTTCCGCGCCGTCGCAAACAGAAACGCTTTCGGGGCTCGCACCTCCTTTTTCTCGTGAGCTTTAAAGACTCGGAGGTAGGATTCTTGGATCACATCGTCCAGATCTAGCTCGGAAAAGCGGCTTTTAAGCCAGGCTCGAAGCATGTCCTCGTGAGGCTGGAGGTTCTCTAAAAACCAACGGCTCTGCTCTGAAAATCCGGGGGGCATCGGTAGAAAAGACACTATGTCTTTAGAATCCAGTATCTCAAAAACAGAAGCTTACTTGGAATAGCTATTACTTGCATACCTAACAATTATTGATCTAATTCGAGGATGGGTTTTGGAAAAACGCCCGTCGATCGAATCGGAGATAGTTTCCCATTTCAGGAACGCCCGCTAGGCTTTATCTTCAATAGAGAAGGATCCCAAGGAATTTCTTTACATTTCGGGCTACGAGGAATGCGATCCCCTCTACTGTTTGCGAAGGAAGGCCTTTCCATACTTGACCCTCGAACTGATTGTCCGAGGTGGCGGAAGACTCGTTCCAAACGAACGGAAGTTCGATACTCGTCCTGGATTTCGCTTTTGCTCGAGACCCGGCACCAGCTTTCATCTCCAAGCGAGCAAGACTCAACCACTGACCAAATACTCCATCGCTTTTGGTCATGAAATAGCCTCGTCGGACATCCGAGCCAGTCGGCTGTACCCAGGTTTCGTATACAGCGATGCAAATCCTGCGACTCCGTAGAAATGGAACAAGCTTATCATCGAGGAAGGCATCGAATCGGCGAAAACGTCATGTCCCTCGTACCTGTTTTCGTTCGGAAAATTACGCCGTCTATCAGTCTAAGCTCCAATATCTGCCGCGTTTTCAAGACCAGCCACAAGACCAGTCCCTACAAGATTCTCAGTCACCGCAAAATGGAGCGGGCCTACGCTCAATTGAAAATGAGCGAAACGCCTATTCACTCGGTTTCACCGATACCTTCCATTTTCTAGAACCTTGAAGGAGTACTACGGCAAAAATTGAGTGGCAATGGTCAGCGTTTCCAGCTCCTGATTGCGGGCCAAGTTTTCCTGAATGTCCTCTTCCTCATCCAATATCTCCAAGTCTTCGAAACGGGCCGCCTCCTGGAACCCTCTAACCTTGGATGCTCGCATCATATTAAGGGCAATGTTCCGCGCCGTCGCAAACAGAAACGCTTTCGGGGCTCGCACCTCCTTTTCTCGTGAGCTTTAAAGACTCGGAGATAGGATTCTTGGATCACATCGTCCAGATCTAGCTCGGAAAAGCGGCTTTTCAGCCAGGCTCGAAGCATGTCCTCGTGGGGCTGGAGGTTCCTCTAAAAACCAACGGCTCTGCTCTGAAAATTCGGGGGCATCGATGGAAAATGACGCTATGTCTTTTAAGGTACACCTGGGCCTCCCGTTTTTATGAAAAGAAATTCCAGTTTTTTCGCGTTTTTTCTAGTTGGGCGGATCCAGCAACAATTGATTTGCTCCCATGGCTGCAGCAGGATCTCCTCATTTTTGCAGCAGCAGTCTTTGGAAGCGCGTTCCTATCACCCAGAGTTCTGCCAGTTATTGAGCTCCAATTACTGGTGTGTCGTAATTGCCTATTTCATTCAAAGATTTGCTATGGATAAAATTGACATGAAATCCACCGAAGGAAAACCACAGTAAATTCTAGTTACCATTCGGCGAAAAACTCCAAAGCTCGCAACTTATGTATTCACGAATTCGATCCAGCTTTCCGATAATAATTTTCGTATCCATTTTATTGCTACTCGCAATTCAATCGTTTGGGCAACTTTCGTCACTTTCTCCCAAGGAACGCATGTCCATCACACGAGAACGTCTTCCTCCCTCAGCTGAGCCCCAAACTCCAGTTCCTCTCATTTTCGATACCGATATGGGCAACGATGTTGACGACGCACTGGCTCTTGGCCTCATCCACGCTCTTCAATCTCGTGGCCACTGCGAATTAAAGGCGGTGACGATCACCAAAGATCATCCACTATCTGCTCCATTCATAGATCTGCTAAATACATTCTACGGACACCCCGATATTCCGATTGGCATCCCCAAAAATGGGATTCGCCTCAAAGCGGACAGATTCCTTGAGCTTGCTCGCGTGACAGATCAATCCGGAGAGAATCTACATCCTTACGATCTGGCCAAAAGCGAAAACGCGGAAAAAGCCGTTCCTCTCCTAAGGCGGATACTCGCGGAAAGCGACGACGGATCAGTCGCCGTCGTCCAAGTCGGTTTCAGCACGAACTTGAGCCAACTCATAGACAGCGAACCAGACGCGATTTCCCCAATGAGCGGTCACGAGCTCGTCAGTAGAAAAGTTCGTCTGCTCTCGCTCATGGCAGGGACATTCGAATACGAAAAGCTTCACTTGGAATTCAATGTGAAGCACGACATTCCATCGGCCCAGAACGTGGCCTTCAATTGGCCCACGCCGGTAACATGGAGCGGATTCGAAGTTGGCGTCGCCATACCCTATCCATCGGAAAGTATTGAGAACGACTATAACTATCTCTCCCATCACCCAATAAAGGACGCCTATTATCTGTACATTCCTCCGCCACATGATCGTCCTTGCTGGGACCTTACCAGCGTTCTAGCCGCCGTATGGCCGGATCGCGGCTACTTTTCCCTATCTCAACCTGGAACAGTGAACATTCAGGATGATGGATTTTCGCAATTCATTCCGAACGAAGACGGCCAACATCGATACATGAAGGTGGACAAAGAGCAAATAATCCGAATGACCGAGGCTTTCGTGCAGCTTTGCAGTCAGAAGCCAGACAGATAGCACCGTTTCACGGGCTGTGACGCGTCTCCCTTCTTAAACTCGTCGGCGAAAATCCTGTCGCGTCCCTGATGCATTTAGCGAAGTAGTTGGAATCTCGATATCCGCAGCGTAAGGAGATTGCGCTTACAGCCAGGCTGGTTTCTCTGAGCAGCCTTAAACCCTCCAATAGTCTCAAGCGCGACAGATATCCAATTGGCGTATCCCCATAGCGAGCTGAAAACCGGCGGTAAAGGGTGGCTCTATGCATCCCCAAGGAATCGGCCAGGACGACGATGCTGAACTCCGGATTGGCGAAGGATCGCTCCATGATCCGCATCGAACGTTCTATCGTGTCCTCGCTCGTATCCTCTTTTCGGTGACTGCTCGAAATGGTCAGCAAGAGTTGATAGGCTAATTCGCTACACTTCATCTCCGCTTGCAAATCAGGGCGTTCGACCATCGATCCCATTTCAGCGAAAAGCCCAACCGGGCAAGCGCCCAAGCCTTTTTGAATGCCCGCCTTAAGCCCAAAGCTCTCCATGGCCTGCCACGCTTGCTCGCCATCCAAAGTGATCCAACGCGTCTCTCCCGATTCGCTCTTCAAGGAATGGCGATGCGGATCGATCTCTCGCAAAATCCAAACGTCGCCTTTTCGCGCCAGCTCTCTGCGCCCGCAAACTTCCACCTCGAATCGGCCTTCGACGACCCACCACAACTGGACGAAGCCGCGAGCAGGCATCGATTCCGACCAGCCTTCTCCAGTCACTCGCCTTCCTACTGAACGCAAACAAAGCGGAGCTCGAACAAGCGCCTGAGTACTAGGACGAAATCGAGGTTCATAGATCGTTTTGCGCAACATATTTCATATTTTGCATCAATTTTATCCCTAGATCCATTCTTATTTATCAATAGGATTCTGAAATAAAATTAGCATCATATTTCTCAGTAAGCAAAGAATCACTATGAAGAACAAAGGTCCAAAAATCGCCATCGTAGGAGCGGGCTCCTATTTTTTCGGGCGCAAACTCATCTGGGCTATGAATCGCCTGGAGGGGTTGACCGACGGCCATCTCGCCCTGGTAGACATCGATCCGCAAACGCTGGAAACGATGCGGCGGCTCGCCGAGAAAGCGAAAGAGGGCTCTAAAGCAAGCTACACGGTTTCCGCTTCCACGGACTTTCGGGAAGCGCTTCCCGACGCGGACTTCGTGATTCTCAGCTTTTCCAATCGCAACGCTCATTATCGTGGAATCGATGTGAACATCAGCGCGGAAAGCGGAATCCGTATGTGTTCCGGGGATACGATTGGGCCTGGAGGCGTATTTCGAACTTTGCGGGAATTTCCTCAAATAATGGAAATCGCAAAGGTCGTTGAAACGGCCTGTCCCAGTGCCTGGCTCATCAATTACATCAATCCGAGCTCCGTATTCGGAATTGCCCTCTCCAAGTATACCAAAACTAAGAGTCTCGCGCTTTGCGATAGCTTGCATCTGCCGAATGCCAAATACCGCTTCATGGAACTCATTGGGCTCGACCGAAAGGACCTCAAAGACTTCTCGATGCGAGTCGCAGGCGTGAATCACTTCACCTGGATGCTCGAGTGTTCTTTCAAAGGAGAAGACATGATGCCTCGAATACATACGGCTTTGCGTCATTTGGGCCAAAGCGAGACCGACGATCTGGCCAAAGCCGCCTTCAACAAGCGTATCGCGGCCAAGCTCGCCGATGTTTACGGCGCTATTCCCGTCTGCGTCGCTCATACTAAGGAATACCTGCCCTACTGGCAGGGCTATGGTCCGCTCGTCGAAATCGAAGACACGCCTCCGCTAAAGCTTTTCGAACATGAATACCGTCAGTCGCAAACGGATACATTCATGCAGGAAAACGTCGACTATGGTTCGGGAAAGCTGCCTATTGCGGAGTTCCATGAAAAGGAAAAGTCGGACCACGCGACCGATCTCATTCAAGCGATTTGGAATGATAGTGGCAGACATCTCTACGTCAACGTGCCCAATCGAGGAGCCGTTTCGAACATGGCTGACGACGCTCTTCTTGAATTGGAATGCATCTGCGACAAGAACGGAGCCGACCCCATCCCGGCTCCCGAAATGCCGGTTGGGCTCAATGGTTTGCAGCGCCAAATATTGGATACACACGAACTTACGGTAGAAGCCTGCATCAAAAAAGACCGCTCTCTTCTGCTTAGAGCCCTTGCGGTAGACCCGATCGTCAATTCTCTCGCTGCCGCCGAAAAGGCCCTCGTCGATCTCTACGAAGCCGAAAAGGAAGCTTTGGAAGACTGGGTAGCCCCGCCGGAACAAGGGGAATCCTCCGAGAAACTGTCCTTCACGCCTAGTCAATCAGTCGATTTAGGGATGACGGAAGGAAATCGTTAGTCAGCTTTTCGAATCGTATCCATAATTTCTGACAGATCTGCCATGTATAAGGCGCGGTGGCCATCGTGAGTGGAATCGAACGAAATCGTTCTGCCATCGGGAGCCCAGCGAGGATGAAGGTCGCATCGAAGATCCCCATTTCCGTCCGGCCATTCCATGGAACCGAACTGTCCCAGCTCGACGCCTTGCCTTTTTTGCAGATGATAGAGGTAAAGCGATTGCCAGCGTTCAGCCGTCGCCATGTTCGGATAGCTATCGTAAAGCAGCCATTCGCCATCAGGTGAAACGCTGCAGTGTCCATCCGCTTCGAAAAAGTCGTCGTTGATCGTTTCGAAGGCGCTATTAGGTTCATGGATACGATATAGATGCTGCCTTTCATGCCCATTCTTCTTGCCCCAGATGATGAGCTCCTCATCAGAGCTCCACCAATAGTGCGAGGCATTCGTATTCAAAAAGAGGATCTTCGGATCGCTTCCGTCTCGATTCGCCGTAATCGCCGTCGTCAACCAGGGCGGCGTCGGTTTCATGACTCGAGCCAGCAGGAGGTAGCGGGTGGCCGACGGATTGAAGGTGATATGGTTGATCAATATTTTCTCGCCATCCTCGGAATCCACGCTTCCCTCCAATAGCTCCCAGATGGTCTGCAACGAAAGGCTCAACTCGCTCGCGCCCGACTCCATGTCGATGAGAAATACGCCATCGTCGTCGGGATGTGGATCTGCCTTAAACGGGTCAGATTTATGGCAGTATCCATAGCCCGGACGATATGCGTAGAGGCGAGAAAAATTGATGCCCAAAGCCCAGCGACCCAAGCGGTCAAGGCTGGCGGCAGGAAGATCAAGGAAATGCCGATGACCTGCTCTGATATCGCTCACCACGCCGCGATATTGCCCTCGTTCATCGAGGTCGTTGAAAAAAATCGTAGAATCTCCCAAAGCTGGAATCCACTGTAGCATCGCGCCTTGCTGGAAATTCCAGGTCCGCGTAGACGCGAAGCTTCGATAGTCTCCGGAAGCCACTTCATAGACTCCCAATTCGGCAGCATCTCCGGGACGAGGCATGCGATTCCAAAAGGGAACGCTGTGGCAGAGGTGCCGCTTCGAATCGGCGCTGAAAGCGGCAATATCATAGTATCCGAAAAAATGGTACCCATTGGCTGGGGACAGTTTCCGGGGTTCGATGAGCAAGTCAGTTTGCATAGAAATTCTTCGGATTCAATGTTCTTGCTTAAGGGGCCGTATCAGCAACTCGCTCAGGTTCACCCGCTAGGGACGTTTCAGAGCGAAGCAGACGACTTCCGCAACGTTATCGCTAAGCATGGCTCGCTTGCCTTCGAGGGCCTTTCGCAGATCCGAGTCTGCGATCGCATCATCCCAGAATTCGTTAGCTACCCACCCTGGGGAAATAAGCGTCACGCGGATGTTATCTTTTTGAACCTCTAGTCGTAGCCCCTCCGCAATCTCATATACCGCCTGCTTTGTCGCGCAGTAGACAGTCTGCCCTTTTATCCAACGCCGGCCGGCCACAGAAGCGGTCATCAGTATATGACCGCTTTTTCGCTTCCGCATAATAGGCAAGGCGGCTCGCAGCGTACGAAGCAACCCTGTCACATTCAAATCGATACCTTCAGCCCAATGGTCGGGGTCTCCCTGTGCAAGATCTCCTTGTATGAATTTCCCGGCGTTCGCGAAGACCGCGTCGATTCTACCAAAATGGTCCATGGCTCGTTCCATAAGATGTTCGACTTCGTGTTGCTTGGCGACGTCCGTAGGAACGGCTATCGCATTGGAATCAATCGTCCTATTCACCGTATCCAGTCTTCCACGATCACGAGCGGCTAAGACGATGGAGACTCCCTCATTGACCAGACGTTTTGCAGTAGCTGCTCCAATGCCTGAAGAAGCGCCTGCGATAACGACGACTTTATCCTTCAGGTCCATCTCTTCGATACAGATAGAGAAACATCTCAGCGGCATGCCAGGTGTGTGGAGCCGCAAGGCGGACTCGCGTCAAAGCTTCATCGATACAGCTCAAATTGGTATAAAACGCTTTCGAAGCCTCTATCTCCCAGGTCATAGGGAAGGCTCCCTTTGGACCGGCCAATTCTATGGGAGGCTCGAAATCCAAATAGTTGGCCTCGGCCCATGTTAGATAAGGATAACGCTCGTCCTTTGGGAAATAGCGCTTTTCGGAATCGGCATCACGATCACGAAAAGCCCACCAAAAAAGGCGGTCATAGGAGTCTTCGACCAAAGGCGAGACCCATCGATCTTCCAGACCCAAAGCTCTCGTTCCGAACTTCAGCCACTTGGTTTGATACACCGGATGAAGAGCTCCATCGGTCACTCCTTCAATGAAGCTCTCTTTGCGGAAACGCTCGACCTCTCTAAGCGCGACACTGGCCAAAGGGTGGCGCGAATCGGCAAACAAGCTGACAAGATAAAGGGCTTGGCCAAGATTGTCTGGTTCTTCATTTCCGTTATTCCGATCAAAAGGATCCCCGAGATTGAGAACCCATTCCTCGATCAGACGCTCGTTGCCCGTTTCTTTAAGAACCATAGCCATCATGGCCGCGTCTCTGTACCAAGCTCTCGGATACACCAAGAAATTTGGAACGGGTTCGCTACCTACGATATTCAATAGAATCTCGTAATGAAGAGCTCGCAAGTACTCCCCCCATGGATGAGACTGGAAACTTGGGAGATTAATGGTGGCGGACTCCGCTAGCGTCCTCGCTTCATCAGTCCCTGATTGATAGGAGAGCTCCGTCTCGGTTTCTCGAATCACGATGTCCCGACCGGATTTCGTTTCGAGTGTAAGACAATAGCCCGACGCGTCGTATCGCTCGCGGACAACCGGCTCCTCGAATACGGTTTGACCGGACGGCCAAGAAAAGAGTCTTCCTCGGCAGTAGATAAACTTTGGACGTGGTCCGATGCCGAAAAGATAGTAAGGCGCGAATTCTCCAGACTGCATCATCATGCTAGTTCGGAAGTGAGGGCGGTTGCTCCACTCTCTTGAAGTTGCTCCCAAATACGGCAAGGCAGCGCTCGCAGACGGCCAATGACTGCGTCAAGCCTCTGTTCATGGAAATCGGCCAGCGTGGTGTGAATGGTATTGTTAAAAGGTTTCAGCCATCGCTCATGCAGGTGGCCAGGACCGAAGAAAACGCCCAGGATAGAACCAGCCGTAGCCCCAAAACTATCGGTGTCATTGCCTTGCGAGACTTGCTTGCAGATGCCGTCGCCTACATCGCTAGCGAATTTCAAAGTATTGATGAGCGTTCCGATTTCCTGATACACCTGGCAATGGCTGTATTGCTTGTATTTTCCGTGTATGCTTTCATAAGCTTCCAGCCAATCTTCGCTGCCTTTTACTCGCATCAGAGAATCGGATACGATTTGATGGAAACGCGATTGCTGTGGAATAAAGGCGAGAGCTTGCTCGAATGGCCGAAGGCGATCATTGCCTTGTTCATCGCCTTCCATAAGAAAATAAAGCGAAATGACCGCCGCCACATATTGAGTGGCGTAAATGCCGGTCCGGCGATGGGTGAAGCTTGCATCGAGGCCAGCCAGCTTCGAGGCCAGCAACGGATTGCCCGGACAAGCGTATCCATAGGCATCTGCCCGAATGACCGCTCCGCAAAGCTCGTCGCCATGATTGAGCGTTTCCACCCAGCTCTCCGAAACCTCCTTGACTCCTCCAGGCAGCGAATTGATAGCGGTCTTGATAATCTGCGTTCGTTCAGGTCCCCAGGAAAATAAAGGCGGAATGTTAAGGAGCCATAGATCCCTCACACTCTCTTTCGTCAGCTCGACTCCGAATTCCTCGACCAAAAGCAGTCCAAGCAGAGTGTAATTGATATCGTCGTCAGGAGCTATGTGTTCGATATTTTCGGATACGCATTCCTTCCAAGAATTATGTCGACGCCCAAGCGCCACAAGGGTTTCCTCGGGAAGATAGGCGTTTAAGGGCCATCGGTCCGTCTGCTGAGTGGCCTCCCGAATCTCCTCTAAGGTCGGATTCACTTCAATCGGCTTGCCGAGCATGCAGCCGCAAACGGAGCCTTCAAATGCCGCCTGAACCCGATCAGCGGCCTCTCGCAAATCAGGCCTCTCCCAGTAGCCTTCCCGAGCCTCGCTCGACATCTCGGAAACGATGCCATCCCAATCGTTGGGCTCGATGTAAGGCCAGTCCGGCCTTATCGACAGCCCGGCCAGTTCGCGGGCAAGCTCGTCGAGCCTATCGTAACTATCTTTCGCCTCTTCGAGCGCGCCGAGAAATCGCTCAAGGTCCAATTCATGCCCTTGATCGATCTTGTCCTTCGCGCATTTTTCAAGAGACGCTTGTAGTATTTCTTTGCTTACAAACATAGAAGATTTTTCCTGAGAAAGCTAGAATCCATCCGCTCTTCCAACACTTCGTCGACTACTTCGCCGCATTCGTGTAGTCGAATTTCAACGACGCTTCATTCCTTTGCTCTTCTCTCACGCGCTTTCGTCCAAGGTATAGCATGGGTATGCCTACGGAAAGGATCATCAGCGCGACAAAGGCTATATACATCCGTCCTTGCAGATCGTTGCCTGGAATCGCGCAAAGGCAAAGGACGAAAACGCCTAGAATGCAGGCGAAGGTTCCCAACATGGCCATTTGATGCTGATCGTTGGGCTCTCCAACTTCCTTTTCAAAATCGATAGGAGTTCGTTTCTTGATAAAGAAACGCTCCACCGTTTCTTTGTATGCAGCGCTGCTAAAGCGATAAAAGGGCATGGTGGCCAGAAACGCGGTAACGCTTACCCCCAGAATAGTGAATACTTTTTGAGGATAGCTCCACGGAGTTCCCTGATTTGCGAAATAGAGAGACACCAGACCAACCGTCACGCCGCAGGCCAGGCTGACTAGCCCCGCGCATTTTGGAGCCTTGCGAATGAAAAGCCCCAGAACCATGGGAACTACCAAGGGTGGCGAGAGAATCGCGTTGGTATCCATGAGGATCTCGAACATTCCCATTCCTTTGATGTTGGAAAGATAGAGGGCTACCGAAATGATAATCGCGCCCAAAACCACGGAAAGAACCCTACTGGCCCACAAGAGCTTCTTCTCGCTCGCCAGCGGCATTTTGAACAGAGCGCTTAGCCGAGGATAGATATTCTTTATAATCATGGCCGCATTCGAATTCATTCCTGTATCTAAGGAGCTCATACAAGCCGCGAACATGGCGATTACCATCATGCCAATCAGCCCCTGCGGAAGGAGATTGATGCTGGCTATGGCGAAGGCCGACTCGGCTGGCTTGCTGAGACTCGTCGACATGACCTGATCCGAATAGAGCAAACGCGAGGCGATGTCCGGAATAAGAAAGAACACGCTCAAAATGGGACCGGCAATGCCTCCCATGAACATGACGCGCTTGGCTTCTCTTTCATCTTTGACGGAGAACAGCTTGTCGGCCGCTCCCATGGAAAAGCGCCACATGCAGCCCGCCACGAACAAGGCGGCTGCCCAACTCCAGTTGTATTTACCGTCGAACAGCGTTTCACTCATCTCCTTCGATTTAACGGGAAGGTACTGTTGCCAGAGTCCTTGTTCTTTAATCGCCGCAATCATTCCGCCAGCCCCGCCAAATTCCCGCAAACAAAGGTATCCAAGCAACAAGCACATGGAGATCATGATCAGCCCTTGGATAAAATCGGTCCCCATAACCGCCCATTTGCCGCCCGTGGTGGAATAGAATATCACTACAAGCCCAAGAATCACAATCAGAATTTGTGTTGGAAAACCAAATACACTGCCAACGAAAATGGCCAATCCCCATAACCAGGCGCCTCCATATAAAATGAACGTGATGATGCGGACGGCCGCGACAATCTGCTCGGTAGCGAAGCCGAATCGCTCGCAAATCACCTCGGGAGTGGTCGTCGCCCTAAGGCGACGGAACATAGGGGCCAATACGGAGCACTCCAATGGAAGTATAACCAGCCATGACCAATATATGATGAAGAATGTGAATCCCGCCTCGTAACCTACGCCAGCATTTCCCGTAAAGGCGCTGGTACTCGTAGAAGCCATGACCAAGCTCATTCCGACCAGCCACCAGGTGCCTCGCTGGCCGCTACGAAAATAATCGCTGGTATTGGCGTTCATCCGGCTAAACAAGCTTCCCATAACGACGAGAATCACGAGATAAACGCCTATTATTATCCATTCAATCGTCACAAATATTCAACTACAAATACCAGTTTTAGCCTGCTCAGATTTGCGATATGGAATGAAGGCCGCTTAAAACATGCACTTGCCTGATAGAAACACGTAACCTTTCCACGACTACATGTGGATCTCATCCAAGTTTAAAACCTTGAATCGAAATTGGCAAACAAAGAGGTAGCCTTCAAATAAGCCCCCATTCGAATCGAAAGGGGGCTTAGCTCCGTTACCGTTGTGATTAGAATTCGAAAGAATTGCGTATAGTCCAAGACATTGGATCCGCGATTCTCCACGAAGAAATCTGTCCGTTAGGATGGGTTTCAACGGGGACTAGCTCCTTTCCAACTCCTATATTTCGCACGTTGAGCTGGATCTTCCAGTCAACGTCGCGAGGGAGTTCGCGAGTATAACTAATCCACATGTCGTAATTAGTCTCGCTAGGACCGGTAAAAGGACGACTCAGGTCGGGAATGTCGCCAAGATCAGCATCCCGGCGATAACCGGACCCGATGGCCGACGCGCTTTGATAGCGAATCGCTCCGCCAATGCCGACATTGGCCAACCTGCCTTCGTTGAAATTGTAGTTGGTAATCAAATTCACGCGATTATCGCGCACCTCGGGCTGGCTAAAACCATCTTTAGCTACTTGCTCGCGTACGGAATTGAAGAACCCTTGCGCCCGTTCGCGCCACGTTTCGCCATCGGGAAGGATTACGCCGCCTACTGGGCCCTCTATAACGGGTTCGATCAGACGCATCATTTCGACCGCGTCGCGAGCCGTATTGCTGGTCACTACATTCTGCTTGGCGTAATTCAGCGCGATGCGCCAATTGGAAAGCGGATTGTAAGTCAGCTCCAACTCGTGCCCATCGGATACGATATCCGTCGTCTGCAGATAGATGCCTGCAGGGTCGGCTGAGGTAACCCCTAGGCTAGGATTGCTCGGATCCGTAAACCTCATATCGTAGGCATCGCGCAGGAAGGCGCTTTCGGGCGAATTATACCAATCCTTAAAGGCTTGGGCGTTCGCTTCGTTGCCGATGTTGTTTTCATCGATATTGATCCAGGCCCCAGCAGCGCCGTTTCTAACAATCTCGTTGATAGCTCCACGCAAATCGACCGACTTGCCTGCAGTGTCGCTTTTATATTCCGCGAAACGTAGCGAGAGCTTGCCTTCGAAAGCGTCGAACATGATGCCGTATTCTTCAGTATTACCGCTTGGCGAAGCGATCGGCTGGCCGAATATATCCTTGCGCAGCGACGTTGGCTGAAAGGTTTTCGACGAATTGTAAAAAGCGCGCAGCGATGCGCCTTCGGGCAGAAATCCGCTCCACTCTTCCGGCAGAACACCAACCACGCCCCAACTAAAGGAGTCCTCGGTTTGATCGAGGTCAGGGCTGGATTTCAGCGAAATCGGCGCTGGAAAAAATCCCGTTTCGTCAGGATCAGCCCGCGGAGCGGAAAAGCTCCTGTAGGAATCTTCTCGCCAGCCGACAGTGGAGATCACGTTGCCCCAAAGCAATTCGCTATGCACGATGGCGACTTTCGATTCGAGCTCTTCGCGCTCGACGCGATTGCCCCAACGCGTACCCAGAATGTCCTTATTGAACTCCTCGCCGAAGAACGGAACGCTCTGAACAGTCGTCCACGCCTCATCGTCCTGATGGTAGAAATGGATCGGTATGTTGCGCAGATGCGGAGACTCCGCATTGAACTTAACCGACTGAATATTCGCATCGGTCGGAAGACCTGCTTGACCGAGGTAGACCATCAGATCTATTTCGCGATAGCCTTGAATGGTACGCTTGAAATTCGCGATCGCCGGATTGGCATAGTAATAGTCTAGACCGGAAACCTGGTTGCGACCGCCGGTACGCGTATAGTCGCGTTCCCACTCGGAATAAAGCAAGGTCGTCGTGTGTTTGCCCAGAATCTTGCCCAGCCGACCGCCGTCGCCGAGATCTCTGAAGTCGAATTCATAGAAGCCAGTAGCGCGCTTGGTCGAACGCTTGTCGGTCGAGGCCAGAGCCCAGCTAGGGCTGGCGATATAGGGACGCAGGAAGTTGGGATTTTGCGATCCATCCAACAACACCTCGTTAACGTCCAGCGTTATATTATAGGTCTGCCAATTGAACGGATTCTTGAAGGAATAATCCGTATCCTGAACATCGTACACAACTTCGATACCACCCTTTCGATTCGGGAGCAGTTGTTCGAAGGTCACATTCGCCGTATGGAAACGGAAACCTTCTTGGCGGCTAGGTCCGTATAGAATGTCTTCGTAGAAATCGAATATAGCAGGATCAGTGATCTGCGTGTGGCGATAGAAATTGGAGCCAATTTCTCCAGCATGCAGTTCTCGCAAATACACATTCGAGAATCTCATCGTTCCTTGATTGCCATTGGGCGATGTCTGCACAATCGCCGCTGGCTCCGTGAAGCCGAATATATTCAAGCTCGGGCTAAGCGGATTATCGAAAACGAGCGTCGGGTGACGGCGATCGTAGCCCGGTCCAGCGGTATTGATAATCGAACCATTCGGGCTGCCGTCCTCGTTGAGGGCAGAGATGGTTCTCACTGGTCCGTTTAGCTTCCACTCTTCAGTCGTCGCGTTGTAGGTCGGCTGACCAACGTCCCACCACCAGGTGTAGCCATCGAAGGGAGGCCGCCACTCCGGCTTGATCGAGCGCTGCCTTCCGTATTCAACATTTCCTCTCAAGGTAGTCAGTTCCGTAGGCTGATATTTTATAGCTGCGAATACTCTATTGTCGCGAATGTAAGCGTCGTCTTGCATGAACTTCTCGTCGCTCGATTTAGCCGCGACACGCACTGCCAGCTTTCCGTCGATCAATACCTCGTTTCGATCAATCTCGACCCTGTGAGAGCCGAATCTTCCGTATTCGAAAACTAATGACCCAAAATCTCTTTCGACATAAGGGATGATCGTAGTGTTATTCAAGATACCTCCCGGACTGCCATTGCCGAACAACAGTCCGTTGGCGCCGCGATTCACTTCCACGCGATCGACGTTATAGGCATCGAAGGGAATCATGGATTGGAAGAAGTCCCTAGTAGTGGTGGCCAGATCCAGTCCGCGCACGCGAACGCCGAATCCGACTTCACGGTTTATTTGGTCGCCGTCGAACCACGGCTTCCCCGCGCTTCCGGAAAAGTTTCCGTGAAGTCCGGTGACTTCCGTGCCCAGCGTGTAGGTCATCAGCGTTTCCGCGTTATCTGCGCCGATGTCTTCCATAAAGTCTTTCGTTATAGCGGAGATGGAAGCGGCCACGTCTTTCAGGCTCGTTCTCAGACGAGTTCCAGCCATGGTGCCATTGGCAACGTATCCAGAATCTCCCTCTGCTGTAACTAAGAATGGCGAGAGTTCGAAGACATCTTCTTCACTATCAGTATCTTGGGCGATGGCTGGGTTGACCAATCCCACAGCAAGGAGTCCGTTTAACAGAGCCTTGAGCTTAGATTTTCTGTTCATATCAATGTTGCTTGAAGGTTTGTTTGTCGATTCGGTTTGCGTAGAGTCCGCGATCCGTTTAATCGCATAAACGCCTGATTCCTCGTGTCGGAATATGGCGAGCGGCGATCCTTCCAGCATGAGATGAAAAGCTTCGAGCGGCGTATAAAAACCCTCGATACGAGAAGTGCGAACGCCATGAACGGCGGCTTCGGTGAATACGAAATCCACCTCGCCCTGCTTCGCAGCCTTCTTGATCGTATCGATCGCTTTTCCCTCCCGGACACTGAAGCTTCGTTTCTCCGTTTCCGTCGCGGCGAAAACGGCTGGAACGAACCAAAGGGCCACCAGAGGCAAGAGCAAACTCAACCAAATGCTGTGAGCTTGTCGCATTCGCATTGTTCGAGTAGTGGGTGTTTCTAAACATCTGGAGCGCTTTGATACACTCTTAGACGTTTTAGCTATCAGAGGGTTGTTAGTAGTTTTTCAAAAAAATCACAGGGGCTTTATTCGAATATAGTATCCGAACGAAAGATACTAAACGATTTTCCGGCTTGTTTTATTTTTCATTTATATCCGAATATCAGATACGATCATTCTCTTGAAAAAGAGAATTTCGCTAATCCGATTCAGCTTTCTTTCTTTAAGGCCGGTCAAAGGGAACTATTGCTTATAAATCGCGATTTCATTCGGATTCTCACGTTCGACCCGAATGGGAAGAGTCAGCTCTAGAAGTTCAACGAAATGCTCGACATTCGCTGATCGAAAGGAAGCCATGATTGGCAATGACTCCAATTCGGCTTCGGCAATCACTATTTTCGTCTGATTGCGTTCATTGAAAGCGTCTATCACCTCGGAAAGAGGGGTTGAGTTAAACTCAAGCAACATGGGCTTCCAGGTCAGGATGCGATCAATCTGAGAATACGTCGCCTCCTCGACTTCAAGCCAGGAATCCTCCCCTTCAGGCGAGACGACGGACAATTGCCCGGCCCCAAGCTCGCGAATCGCCGAATCGCCAGAGTCTGTATCCTTGCTATTCTTTATCTCAACCCGACCTTCCGTGACCAGCACCTCGACCGAATCGTCCAGAAGGCGAATATTGAAAGCGGTCCCAACCGCTCGAATTTCTATATCGCGTACGCTGACGACAAAGGGCCGGGCGACATCCTTGGCGACGTTGAAATGAGCCTCGCTCGAGACAAGATTAATGCGGCGCTCTTTCTTCGTGTAGTTCACCTCGACCTCAGCTCCTGAGTTCAATTCTATGACCGAACCATCTTCGAGGGAATGACTCTCGTATTCATTGGCGATCATCCTTCGAGCCACTTGCGGTTCATTTGTATCGAAAAATCCGGTACCTAGCAGCCACAGAGAAAAGATAACAGCGAAAGCTGCGGCTAGACCGGAGATCCAAAATCGCCAACTGCTAGAACGACGCTGATAAGCGAGAAGATTCTGGTTGGGCTTGTGGCTATGCTCCGGCTTCCATTCGGCCAAACGATCGAGACGCTTCCAGATATTCCAATGAATTCCGTAATATTCGCTGTGCCGCGGATCGAGAGCCAGCCAATCGAAAAAGGCGTCTTGCTCCTCTGGCGTGAAGCCTCGAGCTTTCTTTGCGATCCAGTCCGTAGCTTCGCGATCAATGCGTTGCCGTTCAGGCGATTCCGATTCTTGGTAATTCATTTCCACACTCTCATTTGTCCCGACCGTAGCGATGCATGAACTTCGTACATTTCGATAATCCGGCTGAAATGTGGGCCGCCACGGTATTAAAGGAGATTCCCATTTCCTTGGTTATTTCATTGTAAGTCATACCATAGACTTTGCTCAGGGTAAACACGCCTCGACAACGCTCGGGCAGCGATTGGATAGCCTGAGTCAATAGTTCAAGCTCGTGATTGCGCGCAACTGTCTCCTCGATGCTCTCGTCCTCGTCGAACAATTCCCTCATGTCCGACTCCGTGAAGTCGTCGCGCGCCACTACTTTCGAGCGTTTGCGAATCATATCGATCGCCAAGTTCCTGGCAGTCGCGAAGAAAAACGCTTTGGGAGCTTTAACCTCTCGCGAGGAGCGCGTTTCAAAAACCCGAAGAAGGGCGCCCTGAATAACATCGTCGACATCAACCTGATCGCCGTAACGGCTGCCAATCCAGGCCCGGATCATCGATTCGTGTGGTCGAAGGTGCTCTTCATACCAAGAGGTTTCTTCAGCTTTCGATCGATTCATTGGATTTGTAGCTTCTTGCCGTTTTAATGATAAGTCTCAAAAAATCTCTTTTCGAAATTAAGTGCTCAACTAGCTTTAGCAAACTTAGTCCGACTCCCTTCAATTGGTCTTGGCCCTCAGTTTTATGATGTAGATTCCTTGCTCTCCATGGCGCTTCGCCATCAAGGCCGAATCGGACAGCATCAGGGCGAACATTTCCCTGACCGACATCGGACCTTGGATCGCAGGCGTTTTCACTCCTCGAAGAATCTCCGGAGCGCATATGAATTCTATGTTCGCTTGGCGAGCAGCCTTGACTAGAGTCTTCCGGGCATCCCCCTTCGGAATGCTGAAGACGATCTTCCGCTCCCGATCGGTCGCCGAGCCAACGCTTCGTGCCGCTTGAGCTGGATCTTCCTCCCCAAAGGAAGCCACCACAAGGGCAAAGCAAATCACTAGGAGGACGCCAAAGCCATGCCTCCAAAACAGTACAACCGAAACCATTGCCTAAAACCATTTATTAAGTCACCAGATATTTAGACGTCTACGTCGATAAAACCTAGCGAGTACTTTTTCTAAAAACTTGCGTTACTCCTCGTAGGGCTGCCCTTGCTCGTTGATAAATGCCTCGACTTCCTCCCTCGACGGCAAGCTGGACTGAGCGCCAGCCTTTGTCACGGACAGGGCGGCTGCCGCGCAGGCGAAACGGATTGCCAAGATCTCTGAAAATCCCTCGAGCAAACGAGTGGCGAATGCGCCGTTAAAACAATCTCCGGCCGCCGTAGTGTCCAGAGCTACAACCTGATAACCGGGCACATGCTGAATATCATTTTCACTGACAAAGAGGGCGCCGTTGGAGCCTAGCTTCACCACGACCGCCCCAACACTACGATTAACAAGCGACTTCGCAGCATTTTCAATTTTCTCTAGAGGCGCGCCCGGTCCGAGATCGCAGTCGCAAAGAGTGGCAAGCTCCGACTCGTTGGGCGTAAGGTAATCTACCTTCGCCAGCAGCTTCTTTTCCAACCGCCGAGCCGGAGCGGGATCTAGAACGGTTCTAGACCTCGCCTCCTTAGCCACTTCAAGCGCCTTTGCGACGGTCGATAGAGGCGTTTCCAGTTGAACAAGCAAGATCGTCTCGGCAGAGAATGTCGACCCCCATTCCGAGATTTCAGTCTCGCCCAGACACGCATTCGCGCCGGGTACGATAATAATTCGATTTTCCGCCGTCTTTTCGACAGTGATGAGCGCGGTTCCCGTCGCAATAGACTCGAGGAGACTGACCCGAGAAACGTCGACGCCCGAAGATCTCAGA
Source organism: Opitutaceae bacterium (assembly GCA_028281165.1). Classification (GTDB taxonomy): domain Bacteria; phylum Verrucomicrobiota; class Verrucomicrobiia; order Opitutales; family Opitutaceae; genus JANQRT01. Next base: position 22,731 of record JANQKI010000117.1, read on the forward strand.
TTCTCCAAAAGCATCCGCCCGTAAGCGTCATCTCCCACGCAGCCAAGCATCGCTACTTCAGCCCCCAGCCTGCCGGCCGCCGACGCCTGGTTCGATCCTTTACCTCCACAATGGACAGCGAAGCTTTCACCTTGAATCGTTTCTCCCGGGAGCGGCGATCGGGCTACATTCGCAACGAGATCCGCATTAATGCTTCCAACAACTGCAATCCTTTTCATCTAACTAGAGTCATTAGTTTTCCCTTACATAGCCTAGACGTTTAAATCGACCAAAATAGCGAGTCCGATTCAGTGAATCGTAAAGGAATCCTCGATGCCGAAAGTCTCGCTCTCGGATTCGTAGTACAGACATTTGAACTCCAAACGGTCTTTCCCGATTTCCAATTCCGCGAAGTGATGGCGAGTATCGTTCCGCGACGCTATGAAAGCATGTTGAGGGCACTGGAATTTCGAAAACGTATGCCCGATTTCGGATCGTTTTCCAGAGGGACTCACCTTCGCGAATACCACCCCATCCCCTCGCTTGCAGGAGGAAGGATGCTTGCTCGTCGCTCGAACATCATGAGGCACTCCAGATACTGGATACGTGCGTTCATAGCTTTGATCGTGGGCGCTCAAAACGAGATCTACGCCCATGCGTTCGCACAAAGCTCCGAGGGAAGAGGAGACCATAAAGCTCGACGGGTGACTGAATCCATGCCCAAAAACCGGTTCGTGGGTGTATACTATAATCCACTGCTCACCCCTA
>JANQKI010000131.1 GCA_028281165.1 Opitutaceae bacterium
GACCTTCGGGTTCTCTTCTTTGGTGAAATTGTCGGTGATGCGCTTGACCTCCAAGAAAGAGAGCTTGTCCGGCCGTTCGCCAAAAAGCAGCATCAGCTCCGGATCCTCTCTCAGCTCATTCAAGATCAATTCATCGAAAGGAAGCGTTCTGATAAGCTCGCCATCCTCTGGGGCGTAATAGCTGTCTCGCCCATTTTTCATGATCCACTTCTTTTCGTATTTGTTGTAGAATCCCTCGGCAGCAGACACCCGGCGTGTTTCGCGACGTTGATCGTCTAAAATGGAAACGGTAATGCCATAGCCCGTTTGCGTGAACTCGCTAAAGCGATTCATGAACCACATTCGGTTTTGCTTTCGATTATCGAAAGCCAAGGTATAAACCAGCCCAACCTGTTCCTCGCCAACGGACTTCGCTTCGAATTCCCACTCCATGCGTTCACGTGTTTGGCGAGCTTCCTGTTCGGACCAAGGTATGAGACTCGCATTCAAATACCAAAGACAAACCGAAAGAAGCAGCCCGGCAATCCAGATGGAGCGAGTGACCCCAAAAACACTCATACCTGAAGCCCGAAAGGCAATCAGCTCATTGTTCCGGTGCAAAACGCCTAGCGCGTACAAAATGGATACAAGGATAGCTGCGGGTAATGAAAAGACCAGAAAGCCCGGAGCGGAGACAATGTAGAAGTAAAGTATCCTTTTGAAGGACGCTTCATAGCCCAGAAGTTCGGTAAAGCTATCCTGAACCTCCATGATGAACTGAAGCCCGAACATGGCCCCAAGAACTAAGATGAAAATCTTAACCCACTCGACGAATACATATCTATCAACTGTCCGAATCATTCGCTAAACAATGAGAATCAATGCCGAGAGGCTTCATTAAGTCCAGAGTCTTGTGGCAAAGGAAGCTCCCTTCTTTTTCCTGGTCATTTAGATAGGTTATTGTAAATACCCTTCGCCAATGAGTTCCTCAAAGCCCATGGAATCCTGGAATTCCCGCCTAGGAGTTATTTTGGCCGTTGCTGGCAGTGCCGTTGGGCTGGGAAATTTTCTCAGATTCCCCGGTCAGGCAGCGCAATACGGCGGAGGAGCCTTCATGATCGCCTATTTCATTGCCCTGCTGCTGATCGGCTTGCCCATTTGCTGGGCGGAATGGGCCATCGGCCGCCGGGGAGGACGCGACGGATTCAATTCCAGTCCCGGGATCTTAGGATATGTAACGGGCTCCAAGAAATTCCGCTATCTGGGAATCATAGGGGTCATTATTCCGGTAGTCATCTACATGTACTACGTGTACATCGAGGCTTGGTGTCTAGGTTATGCCGTCAATTTCCTGGCCGGGAATATGAATTTCGAGACGGTAGAGGAAGCGGGGACCTTTTGGGGAAATTTCATCGGCATCAATGGCGATGGCGAAGCAATCGGTTTTGGAATAAAGCAGGTGGGCGGTTTCTTGCTGCTGGTTTTCGTGCTGAATTTCGTCCTGATTTATCGAGGAATATCGAAGGGTATCGAATGGTTCTGCAAATACGCCATGCCCACCCTTTTCGTGTTAGCGTTGATCATCCTGATTCGCGTTCTAACGCTTGGAGCTCCGGTAGCCGAGAACCCGAATAACAGCGTGATCAATGGCCTTGGGTTTATGTGGAATCCGAATAAAACGATTCTCTACGAACGTACAGTGGACGAATCGGGGACCGATTTATGGAACGTCAAAACCGAGCTAGTTGGCAAGACCGCCATTGAAGCGGCTAGAGTCGAAGCGGCCGCTAACCCCAATCTTGAGCTGCGCGCGAAAACCATGTGGAGCCAGTTGGCGAATCCTCAGCTCTGGCTAGCCGCAGCGGGACAGATCTTCTTTTCACTCTCGGTCGGCTTCGGCGTCATCATTACCTATTCTAGCTATTTGAATCAAAACGACGACGTGGTTCTAAGCGGTCTCGCCGCAACGAGTACCAACGAGTTCTGCGAAGTGGGCCTTGGCGGGCTCACCACTCTACCAGCTGGCTTCGCCTTTCTGGGGGTGGCCGGCGTCGCTGGCATGGGAACCTTCGGGCTCGGATTTAACGTCCTGCCCATGGTGTTTTCAGAGATGCCGGGAGGCGCCTTCTTCGGCTTCGCCTTCTTCTTCCTGCTTTTCCTCGCTGCGGTCACCAGCTCGCTTTCCATGCTCCAACCGGGAATCGCCTTTCTCGAGGAAGCCATGGCAATCAATCGCAAGCAATCCGTAGCGATTCTGGGCTTTGTCACCGCCGCCGGGTGTTCCTTCGTGGTCTATTTCAGCGCCGGCGTTAAAGCTCTTGATACCATCGATTTTTGGGTGACCAACCTCCTCATGGTGGTCTTGGCGACGGTTCAAATCATCATATTTGGCTGGATCATCGGAGTAGAGAAAGGCTTCGCAATCGCCCACCAGGGAGCTGCCATTCGCATCCCGTCATTCTTCAAATTCGTCATGAAGTATGTCAGCCCGGCCTTTCTAATTATCATATTTGGAGCTTGGATCTACAACAGTGTCCTTGGCTTCAGCCTGACGGGAGGCGAAAAGAAGTATAGCAGCTACATCGTCGATCTGTTTATCGAGCCCAATGTCGCTGCCATCATGAGCGTGATTGTGATTTTGCTAACGGGGGCCTTTATAACGCTTCTCACAGCGAGAGGCTCATTCGAACCCAAACCACAACCTACGGCCCAGAAATGACAATAGGCGGATGGATCATCATGATACTGTCGGTTGGTAGCGTCACCAGCCTCTTCGTTTGGTGCATTTACAAAGTGCTGAGCGCGGAGGGAGAAGAGGAAAAGATTCATGGTTTCGAAGTCGAGACACCGGACACGCGTCAAGACGACTGAAGTTTGAGGGCTTAGCTTCACGGTTTGATTTGGTAGGCGTTCCTACTCAAGGCAACCTTAAGCAATTTTTACCGAAATTCGCGCCTGGCAAACTTAAGAGCCACGCTAGGCGGGTCGATCCTAGAAAAGCTGGGCTATCTCTTATACGAGACTACGCCCAGGATTAAATCGAATTTCCGGAAAATATCCCATTTGACCTCGCGACCTATGGCCATACACAGCAACGCATCGACATCTAACAAGACGGACATCCTACTCGAAGTCGGGACCAACGAAGTAGAGATCTTCGAATTTACCCTGGGAGACCATCGCTACGGCGTAAACGTCGCCAAAGTTAACCAGATTATCCAACGCGACCAGGTTAAGATTACCAGAGCCGACCTCCCCCCTCATGGCGTCCTGGGCAGCATTCCGTTTCGAGGCAAGCCAGCCATGACCCTCGATCTTCGAGCCATCTTAGGCATCGAAGGCGAAGAGATCGATCCCAGCCGGGCTTTAATGCTGGTAACGCAGTTTAATGATCAAGTGGTTGCCTTCGCCATTGATGCGGCGGAACGCATTCATCGCGTATCCTGGAACAGCTTCGAGCCTATCAGTTCGAGCTTCAGTCAGGACAATCCTTTCGTAAACGGCATCGTAAGAATAGAGGATCAGCTCATCCTTATCCTGGACTTGGAATACATTCTCACGCTGGTAAATCCCGACTTGGGCATGCATGTCGATGCTAAGAAAATCCAGCACATCGAGGAAAAGTACAAGCCGCGCGACCATATCCGGATTCTTTTCGCAGAAGACTCGAACATGATTCGCAACATGGTGCAGAGGCAGTTAGCCGAGGTTGGGTTCACTAACATGGAGTTAGCCACCAACGGCAAAGAGGCTCTGGATAAGGTAAAAGGCTATGCCCGAGAGGCGGAAGAGACCGGGAAGCCAATCTCCGATTTTGTAGACCTCATTCTTACAGATATCGAAATGCCCATTATGGACGGTCTGACGTTCTGCAAAAGCGTTAAGAAGGAGCTGAAACTATCAACGCCAGTCATCGTATTCTCTTCCCTCATCAACGACCAAATGGAGGACAAGTGCCGTTCAGTTGGCGCCGACTTCTGGGGTACAAAACCCAAAGTAAACTTGATCGTAGACCTCATCGACGAGCTCGTCGTTCAAGACAACTAGTGACTTTCATATCTCCCGCAAGAACGAACTGATTATTGTGGAAAAGCTCGCTATCTTTTTGATGGCGAGCGTTTTTGTATCCGAATTCTGGATTTACCAAAGCAGTCGTTTATGCTGAATTCAGTAGCAAGGCTGAATGGCTGACAAGGAAATCAATCCGTTTAAAATGCCATAAAGCGATGGAAAATTGGACTTGATCCAACGTTGGACCTGGTTAACGGGTTTTTAGGTTACCTTAATCGCTTTTCAAAAATGAGTACGAGCCACATCGAAAAACACGAGTTTCAAGCCGAGATCAAACAGCTTCTGGATATCGTCATCCATTCGCTCTACACGGATAAGGAGATCTTCATTCGCGAATTGATATCCAACGCTTCGGATGCCCTGGAAAAACTGCGTCACCTGAAGCTGACCGAAAAGAACATCTTCGACGACCGTCTCGACCTGGAGATCAATATTACTACAGACGACAAGGCCAACACTGTCATCATTCAGGATTTTGGCATCGGCATGACCCGTGACGAGCTGGTGGAAAATCTCGGCACCATCGCTCATTCCGGGTCCAAACAGTTTCTGCAAGCCATCAAAGAAGGCGGAGAGATGAACGCGAATCTGATCGGCCAGTTCGGCGTCGGCTTCTATTCCGCTTTCATGGTGGCGAGCGAAGTCAAAGTGTACAGCCATTCCTGGCGTGAGGACATGCCAGGTTGCGTGTGGACTAGCGACGGTTCAGGAAGTTACGAAATCGAGGAAATCGAAGGGCAACGCCGCGGTACCAAGATTGTCATTACACTCAAAGATGAGGAAAAGCAATTCGCGTCCGACTCGACGGTTAAGGAAATCATCAAACGCTATTCGAGTTTCGTACAGTTTCCTATCAACCTGAATGGGGAGAAGATCAACACCATCGACGCTCTATGGCTGCGCAACAAGAGCGAGATCAAGGACGAGGACTACACTGAGTTCTACAAATTCCAGGCTAACGCTTTCGATGAACCACGCTACCGATTGCACTTCACGGCAGACGCCCCGCTAGAAATCCACTCCTTGTTGTTTACGCCGCAAAACAATCCGGAAAATCTGGGTTTTGGACGCATCGAGCCAGGAGTCGCGCTTCACTGTCGCAAGGTGCTGATCGATCCCAAGCCCGATAAGTTTTTGCCTGAATGGCTGCGCTTCCTGAAGGGCGTGGTGGATAGCGCTGACCTGCCGCTAAACATTTCGCGCGAAACCATGCAGGACAGCAACCTGGTGAAGAAGCTAGGGCGCGTCATTACCAAGCGGTACCTGAAATTCCTAGGCGAAGAAGCGAAAAAGCGGCCCGAAGCGTATCAGGAATTCTTTGACGTGTTTGGCTATTTCCTGAAAGAGGGCGTGGCCACTGATTTCGATTACCGTGACGAGTTGTCCAAGCTTCTGTACTACGAGTCCTCTGTCCTGGAAAAGGGCAAGAAGACTAATTTGGCGGACTACGTCTCTCGCATGAAGGAGGAGCAAAAGGAAATCTATTACATTCTAGGACAAAACCGCGAATCCATCGAGAGCGGTCCCTACTTGGAAGGTCTGAAAGCTCGTGGCCTGGAAGTGCTCTTCCTTTACGAGCCCGTTGACGAATTCGTAATGTCCAATCTTCGTGAATACGATGAAAAGACGCTCGTGTCGGCCGATCAAGGAGATCTGAAATTGGACGATGCTCCGAAACCGGAAGTTGAAGGCGCATTAGATGAAGACCAGACAAGGAAGCTTTGCAGCTGGATACGAGACGTCATTGGAGATCGCGTCCAGGAAGTGAAGGCCAGTGAACGCCTGGTGGACAGTCCGGCCATCGCCCTATCTCCAGACGCTTACTCAGCCCAAATGCGTCGCATGATGCGAACTATGAACAAGGATGGTGGCGAGGCTCCGTTCAAAGTTCAGTTCGAGGTTAATCCACGCCACAAGCTCATGATCAATCTCAATCAGCAACGCGAAAACAACGAGGAGCTAGCCAAACTCATCGCCTTGCAAACCTTCGACAATGCCATGGTAGCCGCCGGTCTCCTCGAAGATCCCAAAGACATGGTCAGCCGCATGTACAGCATCCTCGAAGAGGCGGCGACGAAGTAGCTATGACCAAAAGGTCATGGAGGCTAATAGCTTTTTAGGCTGTCAATCGATAGGCGAGTGATCCTGTGGATAGGTGTTTAGCAGAATCTCTCTGCTGTATGCTTTGCTAAACCGCTAAAAACCTATCCGAAGGATCCTAAAAAAACGAAGCGCGTTGAAGGACACCCTAATCTGCGAGCGCTACGCTCGCAATCACTGGGTCGCCGGACCCTTCTTAAACATGGCTGCTCCCAGCGCGCCGCCGATGGCTCCTGTAATGGCAGATCCAATAGCGAGCATTACCACTTGAAAAATGAAAATGCCGATCAGGTGGACGGGCGTAATTTCATCAGGCATGAATTGCTCGATAAACTGGACAGCTTGTTCGGATTGAGGGCCACCCTCTTGTTCCACCTTCTCGATTATCATTTCCTTAAGACCATCGAGGTTTCCACCACCTGAAGCTAGGAAGAGAGCGTCTCCAATAATAGTCGCCACCAGACCGCCCAGCAAAATGGAAAAGAACGCGATCTTGATACCTTTAAAGGTTTCAATCGTAACACTGTGGCGACTGGTAAAATGCCATACCGAAACCAATCCCGCTACCACATAGTGCAAACAGCAAAGCATATTGATTATCGGAATGAAGCTCAATACACACGTTGTTACGGCCCCAATCAGTATCGAAGTTTTGGAGCTGCATTGGTCAACGTCTACAGGACCGGTGGGTTCATCAGATGTAAATTCAGACATGGCGTGAAGAGATTATGCAGGTTGAGGAGAGTTTGCGCTCTTTGAATGAACAAGAACGAAATTGGCTATAGACAGGCCTAATAGAAAGCCTACCGAAATTCGAATGGCAAATAGATTCTCATAGAAACCAAGCCTCTCCAGAAAATAGTCGAGCAGGTTCAAGATCACAGCGCTCGAGAGCAAAACAAAGCTGCTTCGCAGTGTGTAGCGAAATTGCAGATACAACAGCCCTCCAACAGCCAAACCGGCATAGATCGCTACGCAACGAACGCACACAGCGACCGGCAGGCCGTTTACGACAAAGCACCTTTCGGCTTCCTGATGACAAACCGGAGCGAATAGGTAATGCAAAATCGGAGACGGCAAGAGTGGGGCCAGCAAAGAGAGCAGAAGAGCTAGGGAGAAAAGAATTAAAAAAAGCCAGGCAAGGAATCGAGAACTGTCTTTCGAATTTCTCATGCGGGTCGGTTAAGCGAAAAGCTCGGACGATTGAATCTGGCTGCCAGTCAGATCGACTATCTCGTGCTGAGGGATCTGGGTTCTGAACCAGGTTCTCTGCTTTTTGGCTAGTTTTCTTGTGTTTGAAGCGATTCGTTCAAGGAGCTCGTCGCGTTCAATTTGCCCGTCTAAAAAGGCCAGAGTCTCTCGATAGCCGATAGCTCCTGCAGCGCTCGCATTGCGCTCGAAACCAGCTAGTCGCAACCGCTGCGTTTCCTCTATCAGACCCTGCTCAAGCATCAAGTCGACGCGGCGGCGAATGCGTTCATCGAGATCCTCCTTATCTCTACTCAAAACGACAAGACGTTTGGAAGCCATGGTTAGCGCGTTCTCATTCTTTCGCAACGCATCGCGAAGCTCCTGAATTGTCCTGCCAGAAGCAATACAACGCTCGAGGGCTCGCAGGACGCGTCGCGGATTTTCGGTGTCTAGATCTCCCGTTCCCTGTGGATTATATTTCTGCAGCTCTGCCAAGCAGCCTTTAAGCCCATCTCTATCGAAGAGGGCCTCAACGCGATGTCGCACTTCTTCGGATACCTCGATATCATCAGTAACAGGCTCGAAGAAGGCCTTGAGATAAAAGCCGCTACCGCCCGTAACCAAAACACGCCTACCTCGCTTTTGAATATCGCGAGCAGTCGGTATAGCCAGACTCAAGTAGCTTGTAATATCCATCTGGTCTGAGGGATCGCGAATATCCACTAAATGATGAGGCACCCGATTCAGCTCCTCTTGGGGAGGCTTGGCAGTACCAATGTCCATGCCTCGATAAAATAGAAGCGAATCGCAGGAAATAATCTCCGCGTTGTTCTGCTCAGCCCAATTCAATGAGAGCTCCGTCTTTCCCACAGCAGTGCATCCCGAGATGGCGTAGATCGTATCCAAGGGCTCTTCTACCCCCAGCAGTTCATTCTGATTTTGACAGGCGAGCGTCATATGAAGATTCAAGACTAAACGATATAGACTACGTTTCCTAAGGGTGACGATTTCGGCTAATTTGCGTTACGTGAAAGTTACATCTCTGTGAATATAGGATATTTAGCTCGCTTATTAACATATTAACAATTTGTGCTTATCGGGCGTAGCTTCCTCTTTTCCGCGTTCAGCAAAACATGAAAAAACCGCTCCGCAAATACAAGACGATCTTTATCTCGGATGTCCATCTGGGCACCGCGAATTGCAAAGTGAAGGAGGTCGTCCATTTCCTCAAAAACACGAGGTGCGAAAACCTGGTTCTCAACGGGGACATAATCGACGGCTGGCAACTCAGGCGAGGCGGCAAATGGACCAAGGCTCACACGAAGTTCGCCCGCTACATTCTTCAGCGCATCGAAAAGAAGAAAATGAAAGTCGTGTATCTGCGGGGCAATCACGACGACATTCTAGGCCGATTCCTACCCATGTCGTTTGGCAGTATTTCCATAGTCGAGGACTACATACATGAAACGCCAAAGGGCAAATACCTGGTGCTGCATGGCGATGTCTTCGACACCATAACCAAGGATTTCGTGTTTCTCGCTCATCTAGGAGATTTTGGATACAAGACTCTTATGTCATTGAATCGCTGGTACAACAAATACAGATCTTGGCGAGGCAAGGAATACTGGTCTTTAAGCAAGGCCATAAAGGCAAAGGTTAAACAAGCCGTAAGTTTTGTATCCAGTTTCGAGGAAAAACTGGTCAAACTCGCCGAATCTCGAGGATGTCAAGGGGTCATTTGCGGACACATACACACGCCTGCCGACAAGCAAGTTGAAGGACTGCACTATCTTAATTCAGGAGACTGGGTAGAATCGCTTTCCGCTATAGGGGAGAATTTTGACGGTACTTTCGAACTCATTCACTTCGAAGATTTTAGAAAGGCGTATCCGATGAAGAAAGACGCTGAGATTGAAATCGACGATGAAGATGAAGAAGAGGATGTTTTCGATACAGGAGGCTTGGAGATAGCATTGGCGACACGAGCTGCTTCCGCCTAGCTCGAGATTCAAATCGAGCAGGGTTGGATACCGGCGATTCGAGCCGTAATTGACCTGCGCATACTGCAGTAGGCAAAGATTGCCGCCTGCATACCGAAAGGCAGTTCATCCTCAAATTCAGGCTTTGGGAGGAAGGATCGCAAACTATGTACAAGGCTAACCAAGGCCAGCTTGTTCATATCCGATCCAGAGGACTTTCCTGTATGAACAAAATCATGCCAGGCCAGAATTGACATTTTTTTTAATTTATAGGACAAAAACCGCCCTATGAATGAAAATGACCTCCCCGAGTCGGCAGATGCCGCTGCTGAAGCTGCCAGCGCTGCCGCAGAGTCTTCAGAATCCTCAGGCTTCCTCAGCCCTGAAATGGTAGAAAAACTGTACGATTGGATTCTCGCAAACGGCATGAACCTCGTTTGGGCGATTCTGATTTTTGTAATCGGTAAATGGATCGCCGGATTCATCAGAGCTCGCATCCGAAGCATGATGGAAAAGCGCAAAGTGGACGCAGCCCTGGTCTCTTTCGGTAGCAGCATGCTCTACTACATCCTGATGGTCTTCGTTATCATCTCCGCGATTGGGAAGCTGGGCGTCCAGACCACGTCGCTTGTAGCCGTGTTAGGTGCCGCTGGCCTAGCCGTTGGCCTAGCCTTACAAGGCTCTCTCTCCAATTTCGCATCAGGCGTACTCATCATCATGTTCCGACCCTTCAGTATCGGAGATGTCATCAACGCGGCAGGTGAACTCGGCTCCGTTAAGGAAATCGGCGTTTTAACGACGGTACTGTCAACACCAGACAACAAGAAGGTGATCATACCCAATTCAGCCATCATGTCTGGCAGCATTACCAACATAACCGCCTACGACACGCGCCGTGTAGACATGTCGGTAGGAGTAAGCTATTCAGACGATTTGGATAAAGTCCTGGATATCATCAACGATGTGCTTGGAGCTGATGAACGCATCCTTAAGGAGCCTCACCCACAGGTCGTTGTATCCGAGCTAGCTGACAGCAGCGTGAACTTCCACGTTCGTCCATGGGTAAACAAGGCGGACTATTGGGGCGTGTTCTTCGATTTCCAGAAGACGATCAAACAGCGTCTGGACAAGGAAGGCGTATCCATTCCGTTCCCACAACAGGATGTCTATATGCATCAGGTGGCCGAATAGCAGATTACTTCCGTCAATCCATTTCAACTTTAACCCCAACCTCCCTAATCTATGAATAAGATCCTCCTAATCATACTCGCAATCATTCTACCCCCCGTTGCGGCCTTCCTCAAAGTGGGAGCGACTAAGCACTTCTGGATCAATCTAGTTCTGCTTATTCTCACCTTCGGTATCGGAGCCCTCATCCACGCCCTCTGGCTGGTCCTCACCGACCAAAAGGCCTAGCAACGCATACCTCTTCAAACCAGTTGCCAAAGTCCCTTCTCGTCTTTCGAGAAGGGATTTTTTATTGATTGGATCTTCTCGCAACAGCGTCCAGAAATTCCAATTACAAATCAGGGCGACTCGCCTCCTTCGTGGCCTTTCGTTCAGGAGGAATGCGTTCCGAAATCAATTCTCAATTCACCTTCGTTCCAGCAACCAGATCGCTTACCAGAGAGCTCATTTCTCTAATAATGGCCTCTTCGTCGCCCAAGTTATCTTTAATCGTATTCACGATTACACTACCAACAATAACGCCATCTGCTAGCTGGGCCACTGCATTGACCTGCTCTCGTTTGGAAATTCCAAAACCAATGGCGAGAGGCTTGTCGGTCGCTTCGCGAAGCATCCCGACCATCTCTTCCATGTCGTCAGCCAACTTGTCTCTCACACCCGTTACGCCTGTTCTCGTTACGTAGTAGACGAAACCGGTCGCATGTTTGGCAATGTATTTGGCCCGCTCAGGAGGCGTCGTCGGAGCAAGCAGGAACACGGTTTTCATGTCGTAACGCTGACAACTTTCAAGATGATCATTAGCCTCTTCCGGCGGAAGGTCTAAAACCAGGAGGCCATCGACTCCTGCCTCTTTCGCCGTTCTGATGTAGTCATCCAAGCCATTGCTAAACATCAGATTATAGTATGTGTAGAAAATGATGGGCGTAACCGCGTTTACCTTACGAATTTCTCGCGCCAATTGGAAAACGTCCTCTTGAGTCGTACCAGCTTCAAGGGCCCGCTGCGCCGCCAGCTGATTGGTCAAGCCATCCGCCAATGGGTCGGAGAAAGGAACCCCCAACTCCAGGATATCAGTGCCACTCTCCAACAAGGCGAGACTGGCTTTCAGAGAAGTCTCGATATTCGGATCTCCGGCGCAGATATACGCAATGAAGGCCGCCCGGCCCTCTTCTTTCGCTTTGGTGAATGCCTGCTCGATTCGATCCATCGTCAAATGGCAATACGGGCGACTCACCGAGCGTCAATCCCCATATAGCATTTCCAGAACCTTTGTCGAAACGGCTATGCTGAGCCAGTCATTGACATACGCATCGCGTTTCCTAAATTTCCATTTTTCGTTAAAGTGTGAATGGAGGGAACGGTTGATCAAACGCTCGCCCAAAAGGCCAACAAGATACCCATGCGATCAACACTCGTTTCGTTCATGAAAGCTTTGTCCGTTCGGCATCGATAAAATATCCCAAGAAGGAACTAAGTCCAATGATCCGCTATTTCAAAAAAACATCGTCCCGATACAACCCAAGCCTTCTTTTAAAACAAGGGCTTTTGCTCGTCGCATTTGTATCCACAAATCTCATATCAGCCCAACCAGAGCAGATTCGCAGCGTCGAAGGGATTACTGAATACAGGCTCGATAATGGGCTGCAAGTACTCCTCTTCCCCGATCAAAGCAAAGACACCATTACGGTAAACATCACCTATCACGTCGGCTCGAAGCATGAGAACTACGGAGAAACAGGCATGGCCCACTTGCTGGAGCACTTGGTCTTCAAGGGCACGCCAAGGCATCCCAACATCGCCAAGGAACTTTCCGATCATGGCGCTCAGGCAAACGGCACAACCTGGCTCGAACGCACGAATTACTACGAGACCTTTAAGGCGACGGACGAGAATCTGAACTGGGCTCTCGACATGGAAGCGGATCGCATGGTCAACTCCTTTATCGCCCAAGAGGATTTGGATAGCGAGATGACGGTGGTTCGCAACGAATTCGAGCGAGGCGAAAA
>JANQKI010000147.1 GCA_028281165.1 Opitutaceae bacterium
AGCGTCCCTTTATTGTATCAGCGAAAGGCGTTGTTATCCAGGCGATCGGTACGGCTTTTAATGTGAGGGTGGCAGAAGATGAGGTTGAGGTTCTGGTGACGGAGGGTAAGGTAAGTTTGGATACTGCGCTTCTAGTGTTGGATGACGATGAAATCGAGGATACGGCTCGTTCGCTCGTTCATAGTCTCGAGGCTGGGCAGCGATTCGCTATTTCACTAGGAGGCGAGAACGCTACGCCTGTTATCGAGTACACGGGCGAAAATGAGATTCTCGAGAAACTTGACTGGAGGTATCGTCTGGACTTCGACTCGACGCCCTTGGGCGAAGCGGTCGACCAGATCAACCGGAGGAGCGATATAGAGATGATCATCGTCGACCAAGAGCTGAGCGAGCTGCCCATTGTCGCGACGCTTCGAACTTACAAGCTGGATCATTTCGTCGAGCTGTTGGAAATCTCTTTCGGCATCGAGTCCGAAGAGGATAGTCGCGGACGCATTCTTTTAAAAGCTGGCTCTGGCTTAAGCGGAGAGCTTTGAGGAGGAAGCCGGAACCCGATCAGAAAGCCACATGAATTTATTTAGTAACAATAGTTTGAATACGAGACGGGGATGTTGTTTCTCGTCATTTCGATTTCCGGGAAGCCCTTGGGATTTGGAGAAAGGACAGTATCACTAAGGCGCTATTCGTCTTATATAATTTTTATCAAAAACTACTAGCTAATACTTTATGGTCACTCGTTTTAGAATGCGGAACACGCATTCTAATGAATATAAATGATCGATACCCCAACAGCGCAGACTTGCCTGTGCCGCTTCGCGCATTCGGGCATTCTGGTTTCGTTGATCGCATTTCTGGTCTGTCGCGCATTTTCCGCTACGGAGGACGCGTCTATGCAGACCGTGTACTTTGATGTGCCGGAGGGAAAGGCCACAAAGACGCTGAAAGAAGCCGCGCTTCAAGCGAATGTTGATATCGTTTTCGCGGGTCGTTTGATGAAAAAAGTACATACGCCTGCTATACAGGGGGAGTATATTCCACAGGATGTTTTCGATCTCATGCTTGACGGTACCTCCTTTTCTATTTTTCAGCATGAAAAATCGGGAGTGTATATCGCTAGAAAGGTCGCCCACTCCAGCTTGGCGAACGTCAATTCTACTAAAGAAAATACTTTAGCGTTGGCCTCTAGTAGAAAAAATTCCGCAGAGAAGGGCGGATTTTTATCTACCCAAGACCGATATGATGATGTCTATAGTCTATCGCCCTTCGTGGTGAATTCGGAAGCTGGCAATCGGCTTTATTCTATAAATCAGTCCTCAAGCGGAACGAGAATCGTCGCTGTGGTGAAGGAGCTTCCCTTTTCTTTAGACGTTCTCACCATGAACTACCTGGATGATTTTAATCTTTCGGATCCTTCTGAGGCGATAAGCAGTTTCGCTAACGTTGGAGTCGCCAACCAAAACATTGGGGCAGGTGGCGGAAACATTACTCGTGGCTTCGAGCAATGGTATGCTTTGAGGGACGGCTTTTACCGAAATGGCGTTATTGATAAAACGCTTATCGATCGCGTTGAAGTTTTAAAGGGCCCCTACGCGGCAATATATGGACGAGGAGAGCCTGGAGGTCTGGTGAACTATATTCCTAAAACGCCAGTCTATGGCAAGAATGGTGGCCAAGTGAAGCTCCAGCTTGGCCAGAATAATACCTACCGAGTTCAAGCGGAAAGAAATATCGCGATCGGCAATAGAACCGCCGTTCTCGTAGCGGGATCCTACTTCGAAAGAGAGTTCGATCTCGAATGGTCGCACGAACGGACCAAAAGCATCGGCGCCATGGTGCGCCACAAGGCGACCGAAAAGGACGAGATTTCCTTCGATTTCGAGACGACGATCCGTCGCAATAATCGAGGTCATGGAGCCATGGTCATGAGGGCGGCGACTGGTGGAGTGTACAATGGCATTTCTTTGAAGGCTGGCCAATACCTAGGCGACTTCGCCTGGGATTTTATCAACGAGTACGGATGGCTTAATACAAGGGGACCCGACTTCTGGAACGATCGCAAGATCGAGCAGTATACCGCCAAGTGGACTCATCAATTCAGTGATGCCGCTACGCTTCGTGTCGTCTATGGCAATCAGGACCAACTTCAGCCCTATAGCTATCCGATTAATGCCAGTCAGGCAATCCGGGTGGACGAAGACCTCAACTTTGTAAGGTGGGACAGCAATGGAACGGGACGTTTCAGGGAAATAAATGAGGGCGGAAGAGCCCTTAATGTGGATTTCACAGTAAACTGGGATGTTGGGGAAAGCCGGCACATCACCTTGTTGACCTTCGATAAGAGTTTCACTGATAAGGACTGGCTTGATCTTCGCACCTCGCACTCCGATCCGGAGATAGCTGAACTCGAAGCAGACAGTTACCAGGTCCACAGATTCTTCAGGGACAATTCGATCGCGTCGCGCCCTGAGATTTATAATGTTCTCAGGCGTCTGGACTTCACTCGCGTCAAGGTTGACGGTTTATTTCTGATGCATCGGGCGAAGTTTTTCGACGATAAGCTGATGGTCATGCTGGGTTCGCGTTATGATGAATCCGAGTCGCTATTCACCGCTAAGGAGAATCTAGCCGATCCGGATGAGATTACGGAAGAGTCCATCACTACAGTTAGCGATTTTTCCTATAATCTAGGCCTTAACTACACTGTCGTTCCAAATTGGATGGTCTATGCAAGTCATTCGACTTCATTCAATCCAAAGGGCAATTTCTTCACCAATGAAGGCAGAAAGCCGATGCCCAACGAATCTGGCGCAGGGAATGAATTTGGAATCAGATCCTCCATCATCAACGGCCAGGTCGATTTCGGATTCAGCTACTATGATATCGAGCGGTCGAATATTAGAATCAAAAATCCAAATTTCGATCCAGATGCTATCGATCCTGTTTCTGGATACAGAAATGTCCCGATTCTCGGAGATCTAGACCATGACGGTACTCCTTTTACTCAGGAGCGGATTGATGAGATTGATGCGGCTTACCGGAATCGCGTATCCACTCACATACCTGGCGGTGTCGATTTTATTTCCGGATACGAATTTTTCGCAAACGGTCGCATAAACGAGAACATCAGTTTTCGCGCTACGTGGGGCACCATGGACTCCGTGCATAAAGTTCGTGACGAGGCGTATCTTGTAGGACAGCCCTTCAGAAAGGTTCCAAGCTGGACTTACACTTTTTCCGGCAATTACCGCTTCAATGAAAATCGTTTAAAAGGCCTGACATTGGGTTTTAACTACAAGGGGCAGGATGGCTACCGTCTTGAAGACAGAGATCCCGCTAAAGATCGTCGTTGGTTCCACAGAGCGGATAATCTATTGGATCTAAAGCTTTTCGCGAGCTACAGTTGGATGGCTGACGAACGAGACCACAAGATTGTTCTCTCGGCTTCCAATGTCCTGGATCGCATTTCAGTTAGCAGAGACGGCTATCTAACCGATGGCCGTAATCTCCAGGCTTCGTATACATTAAGTTTCTAGAGGCTATCCGAAAATCTAGAATCCATCTTGCAAATTCAGATTTCGGATGTTTTTGGAAATGAGATATGTATTCGAATGTTAAGAGCATGCGGTGAGGCTTTTATGAAGAAGCTGGGATCGAGTATAAAAGTAGTGGGGCTTCTTTTCGGATTTGCGTTTCTCGCCGACGCCAAGGATGGTTTGGAGCTGGTAGAAACCGAGGAAACGATCGAGATTCTTTCGGATGGCAAGCCAATGCTTGTCTACAATGTGATGACCCGGCAGCCTCCCGCAGGCAAGGATCCCGTGTATGCCCGTAGCGGCTTTATTCACCCGGTCTATACGCCGGATGGAGCTGTGATCACGGACGGTTTTCCTGAAGGGCACACGCATCAGCACGCCATTTTCATGGCTTGGACGCGTTCGACCTACAAGGGAAAGAGGGTGGATTTCTGGAACGCTCGCAAGCGATTAGGGCGAGTCTTTCATTCAGAGGTGATTTTAACGGAGCGCTCGAAAGGCAGCGTTTCTTTTAAGGTGGGCCTCAAGCATCAGGAGCTGGTAAGCTTGGAGAGAGAGATTGTCCTGGATGAGATTTGGGAAGTAAGGGCGTATCCAGAAGTGAATGGGTATTTCGTTTTCGATGTAACTAGTACTCAAAAAACAATGACAAACGAGCCTCTGGTCTTGAATGAGTATCATTATGGGGGAATGGCCTTAAGGTTGAGCGGCGAGTGGTCTCTAGAAAACGAGTCGGATCTAGAGCCGCCTTTCGCATTTTCAATGAGCGGCGGGCAAGGACGTGTTGAAGGAAATCATACACGACAGCGATGGGTAGCCGCTAGCGGGTTGATTGGCGGTCAGCGCGCGTCAATAGCCGTGTTGGGACACCATGCGAACTTCCGGGCTCCGCAGCCAGTGAGAATTCACCCAAAAATGCCGTATTTCAGCTATTCGCCCATGGTGTTAGGAGAATTCAGGATTGAAGCGGGCGATTCCTTTGTGTCGCGTTACCGCTATATCGTTTCTTCTGAGGGTTTCGATTCGAAGTGGCTCGACAGGAAATGGGAGGAGTATGCCAAGGAAATATCCATAAATTAATGACGATTGAGATTTAAATATGAGTAAGAGTATTTCTTTTTTTGCCGTGGGAATTTGCGTAGGGGTGTTGGTGGCCTCGCTGGTTTACGCTCTTGTAGGTCGCGCGCAGTCCGATGGAGGGGATAGGTCCAGGGTCCTTAAGCTGGCTCACGGTTTGGATACGAAGCACCCCGTTCACCTTGGAATGGTTCGGATGAAGGAAAGACTGGACGAGCTTTCGGGAGGACGCTTGACGGTCGATATCTATCCTAGCGGCGTATTAGGCTCGGAAGTCCAGTGTATCCAGCAGCTGCAGAGCGGCGAGCTGGCCATGACAAAAACCTCCACTGCCGCAATGGAATCTTTTATACCAGAATTGGGCATTTTCGGCGTTCCGTATTTATTCAATAATGACACTCACTTCTGGAAGGTTTTGGATGGCGAGATTGGAAAAGAGCTGTTGGAGGTGGGAGAAGATTCAGGCTTGATCGGCCTGTGCTACTATGATGCGGGCAGTCGTAATTTCTATAGCGTCGATAAGCCGATTCGTCGGCCGGCGGATTTGAAAGGGATGAAAATCCGGGTGCAGAATAGTCGCATGGCCATTGCTATGATCGAGGCCTTAGGTGGTTCTCCGACACCGATCGCTTGGGGCGAGCTTTATTCGGCCCTTGCCCAAGGCGTTGTCGATGGGGCGGAGAATAATCCTCCAAGCTTCGAGAGCAGCCGCCATTTCGAGGTATGCAATTATTTCACGCCGGATGCTCACACTCGGGTACCTGATTTGCTGATGATCAGCGCTTCGATTTGGAAGTCCTTGAGTGAGGAGGAGCGTCGCTGGTTGAAGCAGGCGGCAGACGACTCTTCCATATACCAGCGCCAGCTTTGGTCAGTGGAGACGCAAGAATCATTGAAGAGGGTTGTCGAAGCTGGCGTCGTGATTGTGGAATGCGATCCTTCCGAGTTTCAAGCTGCCTGCGCGTCCATAAAAGAGGACTTGAAGGGCACTGCTCTGGAGCCTTGGCTGAATAGAATCCAATCGGCTGATTAGACATGGCTGGAAGTAGAAACAGAGCAGCGCTCGCGGGGGCCATTGCGGCCCGGAAGGTTTTATTATGCGCTTTGCGTTGGGTGGTAATCGGCTTGATGGCCCTCCTAACCTTGGATGTTTTATGGGGGGTGATCTCTCGCTACGCTTTGGGCCAGCAGGCTAAGTGGAGCGAAGAGCTGGCTCGGATGTTGTTGGTTTGGCTATCGCTTTTCGGGGCGAGCATGGCGTTCGCCATGAAGGCTCATCTGGGTTTGGATTATTTTGCCGGCAAACTTCATCCGACTGCTCGACGGCTAAACAAGCTTTTAGGCATCGGGATCTGCTTGGCCTTCGCGATCTCGGTTTTCCTTGTAGGCGGGATGGAGTTGGTAGCTAACACGGCGGCGTCTGGCCAGACTATGGTGGCTCTGCCGTTTGCCAAATGGTGGGAGTATGTTGCAGTGCCAGCTAGCGGGGCTTTTATGGTCGCCTTTTTGCTGGAGCAGCTCGTGGAGGTTTTGGCTTCGCCAGAGGAAGTGGAAAGGCAAGATCCTTCATGAGCGAAGTGATTGTAGTGCTGGTCATCGTTTTCATTACGCTGCTCGTAATGAATGTGCCAATCGCAGTGGCTATCGCTGTATCCACTTTTTTGGCGATGCTTTTGGAGGGCTATAATCCGAATCTCATGGTGGCGTCTAAGATGGCGAATGGCATCGACAGCTTCGCTTTGCTAGCCATCCCTTTCTTTATATTATCGGGAATACTGATGGGAAGAGGCGGCATGGCGCGTCGCCTGATGGATTTGGCCGCAGCATTAATGGGACGGTTTCCTGGAGGTCTTGCTTATGTGAATACATTGACCTGCATGCTCTTCGGGTCGATTTCGGGCTCCGCCGCCGCCGCCGTGACTTCGATAGGCGGGTTCATGCTGCCAGAGATGAAGCGGAAGGGATATAACAACGAGTTTAGCGTGGCGGTGACAACTACGGCCGCGACGACTGGATTGCTGATCCCGCCGAGCAATATCATGATAGTGTACGCTGTAGCCTCGGGAACGGTCTCGATCGCTGCTATGTTTATGGCGGGAATTCTGCCGGGCGTAGTTGTGGGTCTTCTTTTGATGACCGTTTGCGGAGTCATAGCGAAACGCTCGAAGCTCGGAGCGGGGGAGAGGTCGAGCCTCGGGGAGATATGGACAGCTTTTCGTAGAGCCTTTCTGAGCTTGCTGCTTTTAGTGATCGTGATCGGCGGCATTTTAAAGGGTGTTTTCACAGCGACTGAGGCCTCTGCAATTGCGGTTGCGTACGCTTTTCTTTTGTCGGTCGTATTTTATCGCGAGGTGAAGCTTCGGGAGCTTCCGGATATCTTGCTGCAAGCCGGTGTTACGACTTCGGTGATCATGCTTTTGATCGGAGCAAGTTCCGGAATGTCGTGGATAATGACGATCTCCAACATTCCTCAGTCCGTATCCATTTTATTATTGGGCCTTTCAGATAATCCATTGGTCATCATGCTGCTGATCAATTTGCTGCTTTTGTTTGTGGGCACGTTTATGGATATGACGCCGGCGGTACTGATCTTCACCCCGATCTTTTTGCCGGTAGCAAAAACGCTGGGAATCGATCCCGTTCACTTCGGAATCATCATGATCGCGAATTTATGCATTGGGTTGTGCACGCCTCCCGTGGGTACCTGTCTCTTCCTCGGCTGCGGCGTGGGTAAAACGACCATCGCTCGAGTCACGCCTTATATGATACCCTTTTTTCTGGCGATGTTCGTCGGCTTGATGGCGATCACCTATGTAGATAGTCTGTCGCTTTGGTTGCCTCGGTTGCTCGATTTGTAGTCAATCACACATTAAGCATTTGACGGAGGTTGGACTTCAGTCCGACTTTGTGGTGGACTCCCGCCGGTCCAGTGTGTCGGACTGGAGTCCAACCTCCTTGTTTCGTCACTTCAGATGTATCGATTATTGCCCCACGTAGTGCGTATCTGGAGCATGTTGGCGAAAATGAAATTTTCCTAAAAAACCTCTAGTTAATTCTGCTCCACGTTTCGTTTCAGTATATAAAGCTCGTATTCCTAATATCCCGATGATTCCTGCTCCGGACGCTGCAGGTTTGACTGCAATGCGCCCCTGGGCGAGTTGCCGGCCGGTCTTGGTTTACGCGCTTTACCTGTCGTATATATTCCGAGACGAAAGATGATTTAGCATGAATTGGCTGCTTCGATGTGTAAATTGTAAAGGCGAGTAATATAATAAGTCAGTATTTATTGAATACAAATATATGAGTTTCATTCTCTGGCTTATATTTTCGCGAGCTTACATCCGATAATCGAAGAAAATTGATTTATAAGAAGTTGTCTAAGAGCGCCACCCGGCGCCGCTCTCGGGGTGTTTCGATATGATAACAGAATCGAGGTCTGAATAAAGAAGGCCGCGAACGAAACAAGCAACATTCCATGTCTATGAAACAAACCAGTATGATTGTTAGAAATCTCTTCTTTGGGTTATATGCAATCTCAGCAGCAGGGTCAGCTTTTCTGTCAGCCCAGGAAGATGAAGAAGTCTACGAACTTGGCGCCATTGTCGTGACGGGACTGCGGCAGCAACTCGCCATGGCTGCTGAAGCGGAACGTCAACAGAGAACCATCCAATCCATCCTTACTGCCGACGACGTCGGCAACTTCCCCGACCAGACCCTTGCCGAATCGCTCTCTCGCCTCCCGGGAGTCTCGGTGGACGAAGAAGAGGGAGAAGGCCGTTACGTTCATGTTCGCGGCATGCCGCGAGACTTCGGTCAAGTAACCATCAACAACGCCCAGCTTGGCTCCTCGGACTCCGGCGCTGACCGTTCGGTGGCTCTTGACGTCGTTCCGGGCGATCTCTTCCAGCAGGTCGAGGTCGGCAAGACCCTGTTGCCTGATTCGGATGCTGATTCCTTCGGGGCTAAGGTCGATCTTCGCCCCCTTTCCGCCTTCAACCGCCCAGCTCGACTTATCGGCCGCATTTCGGCTCGCGGAAACTACGGCCAACTGGCCGGAGAGTGGGATCCCAACATTCGAGCCAATATCAGTAATCAGTTCAAAACCGAGGCTGGGCGCTGGGGTATCGCGGCCGCCTTGAGCTATTCGGACAGAACCGTTCATGGCGACGTGCTGCGTTCGGATTCTGGTGGAGGCATCCGCTACGGCACCGCTGCCGACGATCCTCCGGGAACAGAGCCCGTATTGTACATTCGCGAACTGGATCAGCGCTTGGAGCGCGGCAGTCGCGAGCGTATCGGCGGAACGGTGACGCTCGACTGGACTAACGACGACAACTTCAGTTTCCAGATCGCCGGCATCTACGGCGAGCTCCATGACGACGACATTCGCGTGCAGCAGGAAGTCGAACTGCGCGACGCTGGAATACCCAATGAAATCATTCTCCTGGAGGATGGTCATGGCATCTTCACCGATGTCGATCTCGAGCGCCAGATCGCCTTTTTCGGACCGACAGAAGAGACGCAGGCTCTCCATTTCGAGAGCGAGTTCAACTTCGGCGCGGAAAACCGGTGGGCCCTTTACTTCGGAGCCGACATTTCAGAAAACCACACTTCCATGCCGCGGCAGGCGAATCGCGGACGTTGGCTAGAGCGCGACCAGATTGTGGAAGCCTGGTGGGACGGCGAGAGCGCCACCTACCAAGTGCTCGGCAAGGGGGACTACGACAACCGCGACGACCTCGATTTCGATTTCCAGCCTCAGCCATCAGACTTCGTCTTCGGGCAGCTCGGAAGCATCGAAGAGGATCGCACTGATGACATTACCTCCTTCAATGTCGATCTGGAACGCGAAATTCAAGTGGGAGAGCGCGCTTGGGTTTTTAAAGCCGGTTTCAAACAACGCGATCGTGATCGCAATATCGTCCGAGGCGAATTGTTCGACAGCGGCATCAACGCCGATTTTCTAGCCACGGACCCGAGAGTGACTCCTCTGGGCTATCCAGGAACTTTGGATACAGTGCCGACTTTCGTTCCTGACACCGCGTTCGATATCAACGGCGGCATTCCTGGCGGGGCTGTATGGCCGCAAATCGAATGGGCTCGGACTTTCCTCGAAGATGTTCGTACGGCCATTTCTCATGAGAACACCAACGTGCGCCGCGACTTCAGCGCAGGCGAAACTATCGAAGCGGCTTACGTCATGGCGTCGGTCAATCTCACGCCACGATTGGAAATGATCATCGGTGCTCGTAACGAGAAGACCGACTACACCGCAATCGGTTTGACCGAAAACGAAATCGAAATCGAGGTGTTGGATCCCACCGATTCGGAAGGGGTCTCGTCGTTGACTCTTGTTTCGGCGGCTGATGTTCAGAGCTACGAGCACAGCTACGATGAAACGCTCCCAGGCATCTTTTTCGTATGGGATGTAAACGAGGATGTGGTCTCTCGCCTGAGCTTCTCGAAGGGCCAAGTTCGTCCAAGTTTCGGCGACGCCAATGGATTGATCAACAACGAGTGGGAGTTCACCACTCTCGCAGCGGCGCAAGCCGATGGCTACACGGGTCCTTCCACGACCGTCACTCTGAACGGCACCGCCTACGAGATCGCTTCTAGGGAAGACATGTACCAGATCGAGACAAGTGGCGGCAATCCGTTCCTCAACCCGATGATCGCCGACCAGATCGACTTGAACGTCGGCTGGTATCCAAATAATCATAGCAATCTGACCTTCGCCTACTACCAGAAGGATATTGACGATTTCATCCTCGGTATCGACACAGGCGACCCGGATGTCATCACTCAGCTCGGAGGCAACGCTATCGATCCGTTGACCGGACTGGCCACCACTTCTCTCGACAAGGCTATCAACGTGTCCAACGCCGAGTTGTCTGGCTTCGAGCTCTCTGGTCGCTACGGTTTAGTCAACGCTCCGGGATTCCTGAAGGACGTCCACTTTTCAGGCAACGCCGCTTGGCTAGAGGGCACCACCAGCACGCCTTTTATCGACGGCGGTCAGGAATTCGATCTGCCTGGACTGGCGGACTTCATAGGCAATGTCGCCGTTGCCTATGAAACCGAAAAGTTCAGCTTCCAGCTTTCCGCCCGCTATCGGACCGAGCGCGTGAGAAGCCGGGACAGCGACGAGCCGTGGAAGGATATTTTCGACGAATCCGATTTTCGTCTTGGCGGCAATGTTCGTTACAAGATCAACGATACCTATCGCGTCTTTGCCAATGTGCAGAACATAACGAACGAAAACCAGATTCGTTTTCACGTTGGGGATAGTGTAACGGGACCGCTTATCAAGCGTAGAGCCGATTTCGGCCGCACTTGGCAAGTGGGCGTCGATGCGAGTTTCTAGGTATCGCCATCCGTGTAGCCTTATCTCAACTTTATTATAAGAAATGGCATCACGTAAGCGCGGGATTTCCGAATCTCGCGCTTTCTCGCCTGAACAGCGCTGGGGATGGGAGGTTCTCAGGCGATCAGGCAGACATGCAATAACTGTAGTTAAGTATGCATTACATAAAATTTCATTTATCCACGAGTCGGCGCAGATTTTTCGCGATCATGAGCTTGGCAGCTCACATACCGCTCTTCGTCGGCTGTTCGGAGCAACGCGACCCTTTCAAAGGCGTTAAGATCATCATCGATAGTATCCAAACCGTAGATATCCCGGATCGTCGAGAGGAGGTGGCTTTGCCGCCTGATGGGAAGGACGCCCTTCCCGTAATTCAAGAGACGATTGACTCTCTTCACGAAGCGGGTGGCGGGACGGCCGTTTTGATTCCAGGCTTATGGTTGGCGGACGGCTCCGTGCGTCTTAAATCGAATGTGCATCTGCGCTTGGAAGAAGGCGCTCATTTAAGATTCTTGCCCAATCCCGAAAGCTATCTGCCTCCTGTGTTGACCCGCTGGGAAGGAACCGAGGTGTACACCTACTCGCCGATGATCTTCGCGGATGGCCAGGAAAACATAGCCATCACAGGCTTCGGAACTATCGACGGTCAGGGAGAAAAATACTGGCTGCCCTGGCGGAAGACTCAAGGTCCAATCAAGAAGATACTGAGGGACATGGGTCGCGATGGAGTCTCGCTTGAAGAGCGTGTATTCGTTGGAGAACGACGTTTACGTCCTTACTTCGTGCAGTTTCGAAACTGTCGGCGAGTACTGGTCGACGGCCCAACCTTTATCGATTCGCCCTTCTGGATGATCCATCCGCTGTATTGCGAGGATGTCATTATTCGAAACAGCAAGTTCATCAGTCGGCACATCAATAGCGATGGCGTGGATCCCGACAGTTCGCGACGAGTGCTGATCGAGAATTGCGACTTTGATGTGGGCGATGACGGCGTATCTATAAAGTCAGGACGTGATCAGGACGGCTGGCGAGTGGGGAAACCAAGCGAAGACATTGTCATTCGGAATTGTCGTTACAGTGGCGATACGGGCGGTGGCGTTGCCATCGGTAGTGAAATGTCTGGCGGCGTGCGAAATGTCTACGTGGACGGCTACGATTTGCCGAAGGCGAGTCACACCCTGTTCTTCAAAGCGAATCTCGATCGCGGCGGTCTCATCGAAAACATATTCATCCGCAACATTCAAGGCGGCGAGGTGAAATCCGTTTTGGTGTTCAGCAATGCCTACCACTCCTATCGAGGCGGAACCTATCCGCCGAAATTCAGGGATGTATTGGTAGATAACGTACAGGTAGATAGGGCGAAGATAGGAATTTCCATCCAAGGGCACACGGAAGCTCCTGTCGAACGAATCACGATTCGCGACTTTACTTTGAGGCAAGCTGAGTATCCGCTCAAAGTGACTGAAGCCAGGGAAATTGAGCTAGAACGTGTCCGGGTCGCTGGCAGCAACCTAAGTCTGGATGATGCGATCCCGGTGGATTCAAAGCTGGTCGGGTATTAGACGGCTACTAACAGAGGATTCTGGTGATGCAAAATGATCTCATGGGAACGCATGTTGGCTACGTTCTTCGGTGTTTCTCACTCCTTTTCGCTCTGCTTGCCGGATGCGGTATGAGCAAGGACGAACCTGCCATATCCGCCAACGTCGAAGGGCCTCAGATCGATTTTGCGATCGAGGAGCTTCGACGCGCTCTCAAGGTCGACGGACCATCGCCGTTCTCGAAAATCCTATTTCAGCTGTCCGCTGAAGATGAACATCTCCAGGCAGAGGGGTATTCAATTCGCAACGACGGTTCTATTCTGGAAGTTTCCGCCATCGACACTGCCGGACTGATGTACGGCGGCCTTGAGCTGGCCGAGCAGATTCGATTGTTCGGAAGTACTGAAATTAAGGGTACGATAAGAAATCCCTACATGGAAATGCGGGGAACCAAATTCAACATCCCTCTAGATGTTCGAACGCCCAGCTACTCTCACGCCAGTGATGCTGCTCAGAAGAACCTGCCGCACATGTGGGATTTCGAATTTTGGAAAGCCTATATCGATGCTTTGGCAAGATACCGATACAACTTCATCTCCCTATGGAGTCTGCATCCCTTTCCTTCGCTGGTGAAGGTCCCGGACTACCCGAATGTCGCTCTCGACGACGTTCATCGCTCGACCACTAAATGGGAGGAATACTACTCGCTGGGCGCGATTGGATTGGATACGCCGGAGATTCTGAACAATCCCGAAGTGGTTCGAAGGATGTCGATCGAAGAAAAGATCGCTTTCTGGAACAAGGTGATGCGATACGGCAAAAGCCGCAACGTCGATTTCTACTTCGTCACCTGGAATATTTTCGTCAACGGCACTGGTGGGCAATATGGCATCACCACGGATGCTGACAACGCGGTAACTAAGGACTACTTCAGAAAAAGCATCCTCGAGCTATTCCGAGCGTATCCAGATCTTGCTGGCATTGGCCTAACCACTGGCGAAAACATGAAGGGCCTAAGCTTTGAGGAAAAAGAGGACTGGGCCTTCGATACTTATGGTATGGGCATGCTAGACGTCGCCCGCGAGATGCCCGACCGACGCTTCACATTCATTCATCGCCAACACCAGGCTGATCCGCAGTACATCGAGCAGAAATTCGCTCCGGTCCTAGAGCAGGAGAACGTCGAGTTCATCTACAGTTTCAAATACGCGAAAGCCCACGTTTTCAGCGCGACGGAGCAGCCCTACCATGACGCCTTCGTGCAGAATATCGGCTCATTAAAGACCATCTGGACCTTGCGCAACGACGATGCCTACTTCTTTCGCTGGGGAGCTCCGGAGTTCGTGCGAGAGTTTATTCAAAACATTCCCTACGAGGTTTCCAAAGGCGTCTATTACGGTTCGGATCAATGGATTTGGGGCCGCGACTTCACCTCGCGGCATGCCGGCGATCCCGGGCAGTTGGAAGTAGAGAAACACTGGTACCATTGGATGATGTGGGGTCGGTTGTCCTATAACCCGACCATGGCCAATGATCGCTTTGTCGCTTTGCTAGGCGATCGATTCCCGGAAATAGACGCGGACGCGCTTTACCGGGCATGGCATGCCGCCTCTATGGTGTATCCATTGACCACTGGATTTCACTGGGGCCGCGTGGATTTTCATTGGTATATCGAGGGCTGTCGAAGCCGTCCGGAAAACGCCCGCAATGAAACCGGATTCCACGATGTGGAGGCCTTCATTTTTTATCCCGTGCATGAAAAGTCGGGCAACCAGAGCATTCCAGAATTCGTGGAAATGACTCTGAAACGAGGTAGCAGCGACTTGCGCTCTCCGCTCGAAGTATCCGCTCAGCTTCATACGACCGCCGACGAGGCTTTGGCCCTGCTGAACGACTTGGACCATGGAGACAACACGGAACTCTTGGCTACCCTGCGCGACATCCGAACGGTGGCTTACATGGGCAAATACTACGCTCACAAGATCGCTGGTTCGACCTATGTGGCTTTGTATCGAAAGACTCGTGACGATCAGCATCGGCGGCAAGCTATAGAGGAACTGACCGAGGCCCTTGATCAATGGGAGCGCTACGTCGATGCGGCTTTGATCCAGAACCATAATCCTATCTGGACCAATCGGGTCGGCCATGTCGATTGGGCTCGAACGACAGAATGGGTTCGGCAGGACATCGAAATCGCCAAGGCTAAGCTGCCGAAAAACTAATCCATATTTTGAATACTAGATACCGATAACCTTTAAAATGAGAAAACCTACTATGCGCCATTTTGCTTCAATAGTGTTATTCGTCTCGCTCTCCGCTTCGGCTTGGGCAGGCCAGCCTCGTTACGATATTCGCGATATTGTGGGTACGGCAGACGGGAAGAATGTCATTACTAAACAAATACAGAAAGTTATCGACAAGGCGAGCCAGGAAGGAGGCGGTTACGTTTACTTCGCGCCGGGCGACTACCTCACCGGTACTATCGAGCTTAAGGATAACACCTTCCTCGAGCTTGCTCCAGGGGCTACGCTGTATGGAAGCAAGGACATCAAGGACTACCGGAGAGATGGCGATGATTACCTTAGCGTGATTTACGCGAACAGAGCTACGAATATCGGCATTGTGGGGAAGGGAACTATTGATGGCAACGGCGAGGTGTTTTGGCGTGGCAAGCAACGACCGCTTACCCGCCCTTCGCGCTTCATCCTATTCGAGCATTGCAGAAACATACGTATAGAAGATGTCAGAATCCTCAATTCGCCTAGCTGGAATCTCGATATGCGTTTCTGCGAAGAAGTTTGGATCGATGGGATTACTATGATCTCCGATCTGGAGTCGCTGAACAGCGATGGCATCGACCCAGTTTCGTGCAAGAACGTATTCATATCTAACTGCTATATCAGTGTGGGCGACGACGCGATCTGTCCGAAGTCGCGGGAAGGGGCTCCTACCGAGAACCT
>JANQKI010000160.1 GCA_028281165.1 Opitutaceae bacterium
TCTCACTGGCAACACAATCTCCCCATCCGGCCCTCGTGTCGCTTTAACATAGCCCGAAGTGATCGTCACCTCGCCTACCCTAGCCTCTGCTTGCGGCCAACGAGCCTCCATTTGATTGACTGAGACAGAGGGAAAATCGGCCTCAAACGAATCGCCCGATCGCGAGGTCGCTTTAAGTTCGGATAAGTTCAGTCCCCCTTCGCTCAGTTCAATGGCCATGCCTTCCTCTTCCAGCAGAGCCGTATAGACTCCAGAAACTTCCAAGCTCCCAGCAATATCCAGATCCACATGATCAATGGCGTAGGGCATCGATTTTGCGATATCGAGATTCTCGATACGAAACGAGCCATTCGAGGAAATGGGCAACAGCGAAACATCGCCGCTCCATTCGATAGTCGTTTCTTCTCCGATATTCGCCACGAAGGAATAAGGACTATCCGTGTCTTCGCGGCTGCTGTGCAGATTCTCCAGGTTCACATTGATCGGACTTATCGTTTCCTTGAAAGGCAGGGCTCGGGTCTTGTCTTCGATGTTCACTACCATGTCGGCGATTACTAGAGAACCGAGCCAGAAATCGGTAGGCTCCTCCGATTCCTCGACGGAAGGTTCGCTCTCCATTGTAGCCAATTTCTGGATATTCAAATCGCCATTCGGCTCGATCGAGAAATTGATTTCCGCTCCTTCCAAGGCGAAGGCTTTTACATTAACGGTGCCGAAGGCGGAACTGATTTGCGGATTGAGAAAGATGCGCTCGGCTTGGAAAAAAGGCTCGCCTAGATCGTCTTCGACCAAAAGGCCTTCGAGCGTTGTGGAGAGGGTGAAGGGATTGAAAGAGGCAGATTCGAGTTCGATGTTTCGCTCAAGCGTTTCCGCCGCGATGGGAATGGCTTTTTTCGAGATGGCCCAAGGCGCCAACAGCGTGCTCCCAATCAGGTAGAGCAGATAGAGACAGCCAACGATGACGATGATCTTACGGAGGCGGTTGGGGTTGGAGGAACTCGGTTGGTCATTCATGATGCGAAATGGGAAAGGCTGTTCGTGATTAAAGTTCCTGCTTTCGCCTTTGGCAAGAGAGACTCTGTAACAAGAAAACGCTGAAACTAGCGGAATTCTATTCTACGATTGCTCTGAGCGGAAACTCTCTTCCTGATGCCTGCGATGAGAGGAAATTTCAAAGCCGTGATTTGGGATATGGATGGACTCCTTTTGGATACGGAGCGTGTCGCTCTCGAGTCATGGACCGAAGCCGTCGAGGAAATGGGAGCGGAAGCCGATAAAAACGTGTTTCGCGGCATCATTGGCATGAACCGAAAAAGCTGGGAGGAAAAACTAAGGAAAGACTTGGATCACAGCTTGGACGTGGACGAACTCATTTCCGTTACCAATCGCATCTACAAGCAACGCATCGAAGAAGGCGTTCCGATGAAGCAGGGAGCCAGAGATTGCCTGGAATGGCTGCGGGAAAAACGGATTCCCCAAGCGCTAGCCACCTCTACCAATCGCTCCTACACGCAACACAAGCTCGGCAAGCACGAGCTAGAGGGTTTCTTCAAAGCCATCGTCACGGGCGATCGAGTCACTCATGGCAAACCTCACCCCGAGATTTTCCAGACGGCCGCTAGAGAAATTCAAGTCGCTCCTGAACAATGTCTCGTCTTCGAAGATTCTCGCTTAGGAGTGATAGGCGCAGCGGCTTCAGGAGCCTACGTCATCCTGGTGCCTGATATTGGTTCTCATGACGAAGAAAGTCTCTCCAAAGTGGGCAAAGAGCTACCTACCCTCTCCCACGCCCTCCCCTACCTCGAGGAGATTTTCGCCTAATCCTACGATTTCGTGTAGGTCCCGTTATTCGCTTCGTAAACCAGCCAGTCGCCTCTTTCTTCACCGTTGGGAAACTCAGTTCCAGTGGCGATCACTTGCAAATCGGAATCGATCGATTCCCAAAACCGCTGTCGCCGCCGGGGATCAAGCTCGGAGAGCGTATCGTCTGCCAGAATGACCGGAGCAAAACCGAATCGCTCTCGCCAATAAGCCACAATGGCAAACGACAGAGCGAGAACAATGGACCGCTGCTGACCTTCAGAGGCGAACTCTCCAGCCAGTTGTCCATTCAAGCGGATGCGAAAATCGTCTCGATGGGGACCGCGGCTAGTCGTCCTGAGAACCCTGTCCTTTTCTTTGTTCTGCTCGAAAACATCGAGGTAGGTAGTCTCGGAATCGAGAGTCACACTCGGCTTGTATTCAATAGCCACTTCGTCTTCGCTATCGCTTATGCGCTGATGACAAACTTTTGCAAATGTCAGCAAGTCTCGGATACCTCGCTCTCGAGCATCTACGATGATCTTGGCTGGCTGAGCCATTTGTTTCTCAAAGGCCGATAGGAAAGCCTGATCAGCCCCTTTCTTCAGCAGAGCATTTCGCTCTTTGAGGGCTTTTTGGAATACTTGAAGAGCCGTAAAATAGCTGCGATCAATGCCGCACAAAAACGAATCCAGAAATCTACGCCTCAAGCTGGGCGAACCATCGGCTAGACGCATATCTTTGGAAGACATCAAAGCTGTGGGAAAGCGTCCCGTAAACTCGGATACGCGTCTGATCTTTTCGCCATCGATGGAGACTTCTTTTCCCGTCTTCTTGATGCGGACAGTGGCCTCGGACTCTCCCAGATCTTCGTGTTCGATTTGGTAGACGATCTGAGAAAAATCCTGACCAAACCGAATAACGCTGGCGTTTTCCCTCGTGCGAAAGGCTTGCAGCGAAGTAGCATAGCCCAAAGCCTCGAGGAGATTCGTTTTCCCCTGGCCGTTTGGACCGCAAATGAATACGCGCGGGGAATCCAGATCCAGACGAGCCAGCTCAATATTGCGATAATCGCCAAGTCCTACACTGAGAAATCGCATTCTATTACTGATACCCCCATATCCTCGTAAGCTGCCTCCTGTCTCCTGTCCGCCGACATCTGATCATCAGTATCCAAGTTCTGGATTGCCCCCAAGAGGCGTCGACTTTTGCAGATTAGGATCAAGATTATCAGCTAGATAAATCTTGTGCAACTGGTAGCCAGCCCGAAAGAAGCCGCCCCGCTGCTTAACCGTTTCCGTTATGATTCGCAGTATTTCCTTGTCTGCCCGCTTCGACCATTCAGGTTGCAGCCAAATGGGCCGCCCCTCTATGACAGAACCCAACTGCTGTATCCACTTTTCAATAGAATTTGCATCCTCGACGATCAATTTGAATTCGGAAGCGGCTTCCAGATTTTCATCCAAAGGCAAAGCATCCCACTTCGGGCTCAGAGTGATCCAGTCCAGTTTCCCTTTGATGGGAAAAGCCCCGCAGGTCTCAAGGTGACTAGCGACACCTTTAGCTCTCAACTGTTCGGTCAATTCACCGAGATCGTGAATGGTCGGTTCGCCACCCGTAATGATGGCAATCTTAGCTCCTGAATCTGCCGCCTTCTCCGCTAGCCATTCCGCAGAATAGCGAGGCGCTTCCTTTGGCACATAGTCTGGATGCCAGGTGCCAGCAGAGTCGCACCAGGAGCATTTGACCGGGCAACCAAAAAGACGGATGAAAAAAGCGGATTTGCCCAGGTGTGTCCCCTCCCCTTGCCAGGAATGGAAGAATTCATGAACCGGATACGTTTGCATCGACCGTTGAACGGACCTAAGCCTCTGCTTTATAGGTCGCGGCGTTGTGAGAATCCTCTACCACTTCCACAGAAAGCACGAAGGCTCTATCGTTCGTCATTTCGCGTATCATCGGATCGACTACGCCATATAAATGTCGAGCCACACCTTCACAGGAGCATTGATCAAGGATGAAGGGCTTGTAGACTTGCTTGCCTGAGGTTTCGTTTATCTTAAGAATGTCCTCCAGCAAGGGATCGTCCTTGTTGAAAAGGCAGGCATGATCGAGGTTGTCATCGATCCATTGCTTAAGCGGCTTGAGTTTTCCGAAATCGACGACGAATCCGCATTCATCGAGTTCGCTACAGCCAAAAGTGAATACAAAACTCCAATTGTGTCCATGAATCTGGGCGCAATGCCCGTCATGCCGATGCTGGCGATGGGCAAAGGGAATGTCGGAGTAAGTCTTGCGACAAGTAAACATGGAAGAGGCTAGGTTTAGCTCAAATGCCAGTTCTTGGCGACAAGCTCTTCGACGCTGGGAGCGCTCGATTCATATCGAGTGGGATCATTCACAGATGCTAAGTAGAAAGCTTCTCTCCGCTCAATGCAAGTGCCGCATTTGCCGCAATGGAACTGGCCGCCTTTGTAGCAGGACCACGTTTTTTCCAAGGGAGCGTTTCGCTTAACGCCTATTTCGACGATTTCCTTTTTCGACACATTTACGAAAGGCCGAAACAGGCTAACTTCGCTCCAATCGCATAACTGGATGGCTTGATCCAAGGCCGCGGCGAAACTCTCCCGGCAATCCGGATAAATCGCATGATCGCCGCTATGGGCTGCGTAGGCCACGGCATCAGCTTCGAGCGAGATGGCCCAAGCCGTGGCCACAGAGACCAAGATCATATTGCGATTAGGAACGACGGTTTGCTTCATCTGCTCCTCTTCGTAATGACCCTCTGGCACTTCGGTTTCCGGATCCGTGAGCCCGCTATGGCCAAAGAGTTCAGTTATAGCAGTCAGATCCACCACTCGATGCGTCAGGCCGAGGCTATCAGCTATCTCCTTTGCGCCCTCGATCTCTTTGCGATGCTTTTGTCCATAATCAAACGTCACTGCCCCCTTTATTTGGATTCCTGACGCCAACAGATCGTAGAGCATTACCGTCGAATCCATTCCGCCCGAGTAGACGGCAACCACGGATTTTGGCTTGGATTGATCAGTTTGCGACATCGTCGCGGGGATAGACGCCTCTCTTTCAGGAGTCAAGCGCCGCGAAACTCCAGAAATTGTA
The DNA here is from genome assembly GCA_028281165.1 of Opitutaceae bacterium. Taxonomy (GTDB): domain Bacteria; phylum Verrucomicrobiota; class Verrucomicrobiia; order Opitutales; family Opitutaceae; genus JANQRT01. The sequence continues at coordinate 4,921 of JANQKI010000160.1, forward strand.
GCGTCGATCGGCTTGTGCCGCCGTAGCTGGCCAAGCGAAGGAGGCATGATCGACGAAAAGTGGAAGTAATCGACGACCGTACGCCTAAGCAAAGCTACGACGACCATCGGTCGCCGCTAGATCAGCTAGTACGTCGCTGGAAGACGCATGACTCTCACCATCTGGCCTTTGCCCAATCCAGCATCGCTGTTCTCTTCGGGAACGGGCACAAGCAATTGGCCATCGGGCAGACGCTTGATGTCAATCTTGCCTGGCGTGGAAAAGGTCACCTGCGGATGGATACGAATGGTTCGGGAAGCTTTTCGCCCGCGAGGAAAAAGCACCTCGCCCGTATTGGCCAAGAGAAGCACGCGACCTTTGGGAGTAAGGTGCAAACCGTTGAGGGCAACCAGTCCACGCACAATGGTTTTCTGGGAAGCCAGCCCTCGATAATTACCGCTTTCAAATTTGGAGACGGAGCCGCTTGGAGCGCCCTGAATGTGATTGCTTATGAAATACACAGTGTCGGTCTCAGCATCATAACTCATGTCTCCCGGCAGACTTGAAATGCGCGTGATATCGACATCCACCGGAGGCACTCCGGTCAGTAGATCAAGCACCGCTCGGGGCTCCAGCCGATAGATCACAGGCCTCCCTTGGAAGCGATCCTTGAAGTTGTAGCCTCCGATGCCAGTGTCCGCAATGTAGAGATTGCCCTGCTTATCAAACGTTATGCTGGACGGCGAAACGAGCGGAAACTCCGTCTTCATCAGAATGTCCGATCCCGGACTGAGATCGACACGCTTCAGAATTTCACCCGTTTCCGGGCTTACCACGATCAGACCGATAAACTCGTCCGTCGCATCCTTGGTCAATTGACCTGCCTCGTTTTGAATCAGCGGCGAACCGGCAATGATAAAGATCGATCCAGCCGGAAGGGTGGCATAGTTGACAGGAGCGAAATCCAGATCCATCGCTGCCGTAAGCCGAGAAACAAACTGCTTGCTGTACAATTTAAGCGTTCCGTCTTCGGAAACGGAAAATTTACTGATGTAACTTTGTTCGCGAATCATTCCCGAGTCGCCTCGGGCTTTGTTGACCACATACAAGCTGTTTCCATCAGGACTGAAGACGCAGGAAACAGGATGCGTTAAGCCAGTGATTTCCTGAACCACTTGTGGCTTGGCCGAAAGGCTCGAAAACAGGATAAAGGGCAGCAGAATAGCGGAAAACAAACGCGCGAATAGAACTCTCATGGAAGTCGTGTTGGACCGATGGGGCATCATTTCGATCCATACTTGAGAAAGATCCGCGTCTTTTGCAATCAGATCGTTTTCCAAAAGGAAGAGGGAGTTAAAAGGAGAGGTTCATAGAGGAGAGACTCAAAAAAAGAAACGTTGATACACCTTCCAGCCGACCCAGACGCCGAATAAAGACGCGACTGCGCTCACTCCAAATGATAGCATGATGTCGTCGAAACGAGATCCAATCGTCCAGCCAAGATAGCTGAAGAGGATCGCAGTGCCGAAGATACAAAGGTTCTTCATTCGACCAAATAAATCTCCAAGAGTCCAATTCCTGTTCCGCCATCCGCTCCTTGCAGGAATGCCGCGTACACTCCAGGCTCAAGAACTACGAGCATTGCCGCATCGAGACTGTCGTCGGGCAGGTCGAAGGCCCCTGTTTGTTGGAAAGATTGTCTTATCGTACTAGCATCTCCACTTCCCCAATCATCATTTTCCCCAATGACCTGACTCGATCCGTTTATACTTTGAAAAAGAGTGAGTTTCGGATCGGCTAAAATTCCCTGGATGTTGCCTTGCATTGAAGGACCAATGCCTCGGACCAAGATCGTCACTGGACCTGTGCCGTCTATCACGAAGCCGCCGATCATGATTTGCGATCCTTCTCCTACAAAGCCTCGGGAAGAAATATTCTTTAAAGTAGCTCCTGAGGCGTCTCCAGGAATGGCATACAATTCAAGCAAAGCCACTCCCGTACTGTTTTCCACGCCACTCATCAAAACGCCGTATACGCCGGCGTCATAATTTTCCACTACTACAGACTCCTTGATACTACCCGAAATACTAAAAGCTCCCACTTCCACTTCCGTCTGCTCCAGCTGGCTCACCGTGAAATCGCTTGACCAGTCATCATTGGCCGCCACGTCGGGCGCATCGATCGATAGCAGCGTGTTGCGAATACGCATCATCGGGTCAGCGAGAGCATCAATTTGCTCCGTCGTGTTAAGATGAGGACCTACGCTGCGTGTCATCAACCCTACGCTACCTGTTCCGCCAACAACGAAGCCGGAAATCAAAATCTGATCGCCTGACCCAACGTAGCTTCGCGTTGAAAGATTGACTAGCCCACCGCCTGAGATTAGTCCTGTAGCTACCGAAAGCCATTCCGTTTGGCCGATGTCATTGTAAGCGTGGATACGATATTCATAAGACTGTCCGCCTGCTGCAAAAATATCTATGTATTCGCTCGAGTCCGACTGCAAATTGGCAAGGGTCGCCCAGCTTTCGGCCCCAGCTTCTGAGCGCTGCAACATGTAGCCAGACTCGCTCTCGGACTCGTGAACCCAGGATAGTTCGACGCGACCTCCGTTGGCAATGGATGCGGCGAAATCCTGTATCGGTTCGAGTGGTTCCATTCGAATAACATCGCTCAATGTTTCCGACTCGCCGATTAGGTTGCGTACTTGGAAAAACACTTCCGTGTCTCCGGGAACTGCTTCAAGATCGAATGCTAGTGGCTCCTCGCCTATTGGTTGCCATTCGAGCTGTGACAGATCGCCGACTTGCCCTACTCTGTATTCAATAGGTGGATTCTCTTCTCCCCAAACCGAATCAAGAGAAACCAGGGTTCCATAAACCACTTCAGCGTCACCCTCGACGGAAAAAGCAGTTAGCGCCGGAGGAGTTCCAGGGTTCGGCTCTTGCCTCACCGTGTGCAGGATTTCCCCTACGGTTAGAATGCCGACTCTTTCTACCATTTCATAGCTGGGATCAACATTGATGATCACGGTCGCTATGCCTTCTGTTATTGTAAAGGAATCAACTTGTATCCAAGGAACATCGACAGCCACTGAGAAGTTCTCCGTGACTCCAAAGTCGAGCGAAAGACCAATAGAGCCCTCCCAGGTGATCAGTGATTCTGGAGGAGCGATCGGTACTAGATTGCCCCCATTTTGAATGACAGTGAAAACTTCTTTGTTGATGAGAATCTCGCCTTCGCGTGGCAGTTCAGTTTCGTTAGGAGCAACAGCGTAGGTAAGCGTATAGGAGCCGAAACCGATGTACTTGCCGACAATATCAATCCAATCCGCTTGCGATTTCACGACCCAAACCGCATTGCCTGAAATCTCAATTTCGCCATCGCCACCAGATACATCAAACAAGGCGTTTTCCGGGGAGTATTTGAGCGAAGCGCCACCGCCTCCTCCCCCTCCTCCTCCGCCGCCACCGGAGGAGGGAGGAGAGGATGGTGGCGAACTACCTCCCCCGCCATCGGATTCCTCTCCTGCTTGATTTACAGTATGCGTTGCATCGTTAATGGAAATGGTTCCTGAGCGCGATGAGGTTGAGCTATTGGCCGCGACACTGAAGCCTACGCTGCCATTGCCCGATCCGCTATCGCCACTTGTAATGGAAATCCAACTATCAGAGGTAGAGGCCGTCCAATCCGTACTAGACGTCACGTCGAAACTGAAAGAGCCGCCTCCAGCCGACGCGTCGGTTTGAGCTGGATTGATTTCCAATCCCGAACCTCCACCGCCTGGCTCCGGAATCCCTTCTTGCGAAACGGTGTGGACCAGCTCGTTAATCGAAATCGTACCTTGTCGAGCGATGCTGGAGTCATTGGCCGCTACGTCGAAAGTAATGGTACCAGCCCCATCGCCTGAATCGCCGTCCGTAATGGTGATCCATTCATCGCTGGCTAACGCGATCCAGGATTCGGTGCCCGAAACGGAAATCTCGCTGAAACCGCCGAGTGAAAGGAAGTTTGATTCTGTCGGATCAATACCGAGAGGCGTTTCCTCGTTAATGCCAGATTGAGTGACGGTGTGAATGAGTCCTCCGATGTTGATCGTTCCGACACGAGACGTTGTATCCGTATTTTCAGACACGCTGTAGGAAACGGCTTCGGCAGCTTCGCCTTCTCCGTCCGAAGGACTGTCAACCGTTATCCAGCTGGATTCCGAGGCAACTGGCCAGAGCGAGCTGGAAACTACTAGAACCGTATTGCCACTCGAAGCAGCCGCTGGAACGGTACGACTGTTCGGCGTAATCGAGGATACAGGAAGCGTTGAAGTGATTGCTGAGGCAATGTTTGAATAGTCAGATTCCCCAGCTTCATTGTATGCGGAAACGCGATACGTGTACTGGGTATCTGCCTCTAGTCCCTCGTCTTTATAAACTTTTACACTGACACCAACTGTTCCCACCGTCTCAAAGGGATCGGAGCTCGTAGCTACTCTTCTTTGGATACGGAATCCATCTTCAACTACGGAAAAATCTGTCCAGTTTAGGGTCACTTCATTGTATCGCGTATCGATGGCCACTAAGTCTGCTGGAGGATTGGGGGGCGAATCGAAAGACTCGATCACGGTTTCATTCGACCATTCGGAAATCTCAAAGCCATTGCGGGCTCGAATGCGATAGATGTAAGTCGTTCCAGGGCTCAAGGAATTATCGTCAAATTCCGTGATCCCTGCCCCTAGAATCGTAACCACCTGATATTCCTGTCCGGCAATTTTCCGCTCTAGTTCGAAACCGGTCTCATTATCACTGTTATCAATCCATTCAAGATGCGATGATGTATCGGAAAGCGTAAGAGCCGTTAAAATCGAGGGAGCATCGACCGTGATAGGAGGTAGCACGGTTAGAATGGCTGGGTCGCTCTCGACAAAACCGCCAGGATTGAACGCGGTTACGGAATAGGAAATACCATCCTGAGCAGCCGTTACAGCGGCAAAGGATAGCGTGGAGGACGTTTCCCCATCAATTGGCGCGCCGTTAGCCTGCCACTGATATTCGACTTCAATGCCTTCCGCTTCGACAAAAAAGGCTGTGCTCTCGTCCAGTGGGACCGATTTCGATTCCGGGTGAATCGTAATTACTGGAGGATCGTACTGTATTTCTCGACGAAAAACGACTAGCGATCGTTCGTTATTGGAAGTTGAATACACATGTTGTCCATCTGAGCTTACAACTACGGTTAAAGCTCCATTAAGTCCGACGATGCCCTCTTGTCCATTAAAGAGACTTTGATCGTAGACCAAAGCTCCTGTGTCGGGGTCGATAGCGAATACCGATATGGCATCATCGAAAAAGCTGGCGGCGTAAACGTATTCTCCATCGGAACTCATATCGATGGAGTGAACGCCATCCAGTCCATCAACGCCTGAGAGGTTGTCGCGAATTAGCGAATCATAGGTCAAAGACCCATCCGCCGTACGATTGAAAGTAACAATCGTATCATCATTCCAGTTGGCGACAAAAGCTTTCGAGCCGTCCGGATTGAAAGCCAAACAGCGGGGTCCCTGAAGACCGTCCACGCCATCGATTCCGTCGATGACTTTACCTTTGTATTCAACAAGTCCATTCGCTTGATTCCGAGAAAAGCAACTAACAGCATCCTCGCCCCAAAGCGCCATGTAGATGTGTTCTCCATCAGGACTCATCCGAGCGAAGTGAGGTCCATTTAAGCCATCAACTCCATCTTCGCCTTGCTTCAGTCTTCCTAGGAAAGAAACAGCTCCCGTTGTCGTATCCCGAATAAAATAGCTGAGCGCGTCGTCGTCCCAAGCCGCGACGTAAAGATGCAGTCCGTCCTGAGAGATGATCAGTGAGCGAGCTCCATCCAGTCCGTCGACACCTGCTTCACCGTCTTTCAAACGTCCTAAATACGTAAGCGCCCCCGTCCCGGCATCTCTGGAAAACGAGACCAACGTATCGTCGAACATGGAAACCGCGTAGAGGAAGTTGCCGTCAGGGCTAAGAACTGCCGAACGAGCGCCATTCAGTCCTTCAACACTCAGTTCACCATCCCTGACGCGATCAATGTAAGTGAGCTCGCCGGTTGAGGCGTCACGATTGAAGATACTGATCGCATCGTCATTCATGGAAGTGACGTAGACATGCTGGCCGTCGGGAGATTCCGTGATCGAGTACGAAGCGTTCAAGCCATCGACTCCCGAGACATCGTCAGTGTGCGTTTCTACGTAAACGAGCAATTCTTCAGGTTCTTCCTCCTGGGCCTGAAGCGCCAAGAAAGAGGCAAGCCATCCTATCGAGAGGATAAGGCCGCTGGAATAGCGTGTGGGAAAAAAGAGCTTCATTTTGGCTGCGGCTCGGTTCAAAGCACCGATCATGCCCCGGTGGGCGTATTTAAATTTTATTTACAGCAATTGATTTCTCATTGCCTAATCGAAGAGCTCTTTCAGGCTGGAAAAAGCATCCTATGGCGGACGAGCGTTTCTATCTTCACACTTCCAACAAACTTGAGAATCTAGCCGATGTATTGCTGGAAGTGGTTGAGAGCGAGCCTCTTGAAGGATTGTTGGCTCTGGAGACGGTAATGTCCTTAAACTCGGGGATGGCTCGCTGGCTTCGGCTTCGGATCGCGCAAGAAACGGGCATTGCCATGAACTGGGATTTCCCTTTTCCAGCCAAAGCCTTTGCTAGACTGCTTTCCGGTCTAGAACCTGGATTCGAAGAACACGGCCAATACGAGGAAACAAGCGCCCGGTGGTTCATTCATGCTATCTTCAACGAGTTAGACGATTCTCCGAAATGGTCGCTTGTTAAACGCTACTGCGAGGAAGGCTCTAGCTTGAACCGCTTGCAACTGGCCATGCGCATGGCCTATCTCTACGATCAGTACCTGATCTATCGACCGGACTTGATTAGTGGCTGGGAGATGGAAAAGGAGCCGACTGAATGGCAAGGCTCGCTGTGGAAAATGTTGACTAGGGCAATGTTTGATTCACCTCGACCGCCTCACATCGCTCGGCTTTGGCATAACATTCAATCCAATCGATATTCTATCCAAGAAATCGATACATCGAACTGGCCTCAGCGATTAAGCGTTTTTGGCATTTCCTCACTTCCTCCGCTCTATCTCGATCTGCTGAAATTCTGCTCTCACTTCATACCCATTCATCTCTTCGTCTTGCAACCAACCGATCTCTACTGGGCGGATTTAAGAACGAAAAAGCAGGTTTTAAAAGCCTCTCAAAAGAAATCCGAGAACAAGAGGAGCGAGCAGCCCATCTTTTCCGAACAAATCGATTTCGACGCAGGGAACCCCCTGCTTCCCGCTTTTGGAAGACAGAGTCAGATGTTTCTTGACCTACTCATCGATCGCGATCCTCAACATAACGACTCTGCCTTTTCCGAGCCCGAGCCCTCTTCGCAACTTGCTTCTCTACAACGAGATATGTTTTTCATTCGAAATCGTAGTCTTGAAGAGGACCAGATCGATAAAGAAGCTTTTCCGGCCTTTGACGGATCGATTGAGATTCATAATTGCCACAGCCCTCGACGCGAAATCGAAAGCCTTCGGGACTATATTATCAAGGCGCTGCATGACGATTCTAGTCTTTCCGTTAGCGACTTTATTGTCATGGCTCCGGACATACAAAAATATGCTCCTAGTATCGAATCCGTTTTTGAAATGCCATTGGACGGAACTGAGCTCAAGCTGCCCTACTCGATCGCTGACGAATCTCGATCCAAGCAGTCATCTTTGGCCATGGCTTTTGTTTCGGTTTTATCACTGCCTGAAACCCGGATTACATCAATCGATATCCTTAGAATAATCGAGCATAACAGTATCAGAGATCGCTTTCGATTTAGTCAGCAAGATCTGAAGAACATTAAAAATTGGATACGGCAATCAGGAGTTACTTGGGGCTGGGATGCCGACATGCGAGGAGCGCGAGGCGCCTTTGCAACCGATCGCAGCACTTGGCGGGAGTTTCGTCAGCGCCTCGGCGCTGGACTTGCCCTTAGCAGTTCTAAGCGAGCTCTTCGATTGGGAGTCATTCCCATTTCAGGCTTGGAAGGCGATCAGGCTAGCCTAGCGGGTAGATTCCTAGCGTTCTTATCGATGATCAACCAGTGGATCATCAAACACAATAGTAACCTATCTCTTAACGACTGGAGGTCGTCGTTCGCTGACCTGCTTGAAAGCATTTTCTTCACTACTATCGAACAGGAGTCCGGACGTAGGATTATTTTAGATACAATCCAAGAAGCCTTTCCCGCAACCTGCAACGATGTCTCCGTGACAGGAAAGGAAGCCACTTATTTGTTGATTCGGGAATTGGAACGCGAGTCTTCGCGCAGCGGGTTTCTGAGCGGCAATATCACCTTTTGTTCCTTGAAACCGATGAGAAGCCTGCCTGCGAAGATTGTGTGCCTGCTTGGTTTGAACCACGACGCATTTCCTCGTAGAACCTATCAAGATTCACTCGACCTACAGAAAAAGCAGAGACGTCTGGGCGATAGGAATCCTAAGGAGGAAGACAAGCAGCTCTTTCTTGAAGCCCTTTTGTCGGCAAGGCAGCGGTTGAGAATCAGCTACTGTGGAATGTCTCCGGTTTCCGATACGGTGAGTCCGCCTTCTCAAGTGGTCGCCGAACTTATGAATTATATCGATGATGCTATGAAGACTTCCGATTCAGGATTGATCGACGATATCGTATTCAATCATAAAAGGCAGCCTTACGATGAGACCTATTTCTCCGATGAGCGCTTTTTCACTTACTCGCAAGAAAACGCTGAGACCATAAATACCTTGATGAATCAAGGCGATGGGGAAAGCCTAGACGAAATCTATACCTCGGTAAACCCTGTTGCTGCTAGCTCAGAACTAGATTCTATCTCCATAGCAGACTTTGTAGCTCGCTTCACAAGACCGCAGAAAACCTTTCTCCAAAAAACCAAACAAGTCCGGTTTTATTCGGAAGAAGAGGAACCGGAAGATATCGATTGTCTCAAACTTGATGGATTGCGTAACTATTTGCTGAAAAGGGAATTCGCTAATGCTATCGGGTTGGAGGAAGCCCTTGATAGCGTTACTCAATCATGGCTAAAGGCGGCAAAGCTGCTACCTCCAGGAAAATTAGGCGATATCGAATTTTCGGATACTCTAAGCGTGGCGGATACTGTTGCTAGGAACTGGCAAGGAATAACGCGAGAGTCGGCTTTCGTGAATACGAGGGTGCGTATTGATGGCAAATCCGTTTCGATTTTCGGAAATCTCTTCCTCGATATAAATAGGTCTAAGCAAGCTATCCTTCTGGAAGGAGCGTTCAACGCTCGCAGAATGATCAGTTGTTGGATCCAGCATGTAATGGCGTGCAAATTTCTCGAGGAAGCAAGAGGAGAACCGGTAGCTTCGCTCATCGCTTCGATTGCCGAACCAGAAAAAATGCTGGAGTTTTCCGCGCCGGAAGACCTTTCCGAACATTGGAATGTATTGATAAAATGGTTTCGTTCTAGCTTGGAGACCCCACTTGAATTTTTTCCCGAAACTTCCTATCGTTACGCAGCTAATTTGTTTAAACTCGATCTTGAACAACGCGAAGGCAAACGTGAAGAGGCTCTACGATCGGCCACCCTTCACCTCAAGAACACATCTGCCTACAGTGTCGCTTCGGTGGATTGGGACGTATATTGCGATCACTGTTTCGATTTGGAATATTTGCTTGGGGAAACGTTTGAATCCATTTCTTCCGAACTTTTATTCCCGCTTTTTGCCAACCTGAAAACGCTTTCGCGTGAGGAAATTTTCGACTCTGTCGGAACTGTGAAGCAGTAGATGAACTATCCGAAGGGCGTCAGCATTATAGAAGCCAGCGCAGGGACAGGCAAAACCTACACGCTCTGTCGCATCGCTCTTCGTCTCATGCTGGAAGAAGGAATTTCGATCGATCGTATTCTAGCTGTTACCTTCACTGAAGCGGCTACTATTGAAATGAAATCTCGAATACGCGATTTGCTACAACAGTGTCACGACGAGATCCGGCTAAATCGTATTCAGGAGCCCATACTCATAGAGCTGCTAGAAAAAGCTGATACAAGCGAACAAGAGTTGCTACAGAAACTGCGCTTGAATTTAGAGCTCTTTGATGAAGCTTCGATCTACACTATCCATGGGTTTTGCAAGCAGGCTTTGGAGCAGACGGCCCTTGAATCTTCGTCTCCTATGCAAGCTGATATCGATAACGTCGAGGAGACTTTGGTAGAGCAGCTTAGAAGCGAATTTATAAGAATACGCATCATTGAGGCGTCACATACTCTTAGCGCTCTTTATCAGAAGGATAATCAGATCGAAGATCTCCTAAAAACGATCGGTCGAGAAACTTCACGCCACCCCTACGCTCGTATTGAACCCAACAGTACAGAACAAACTTGGGTCGATCTTGATCGGGCCTTGCAAGATATCGTTTCAGAATGGGAATCCTTTGCAATCTACATGGAAGCGGTGGAGCCTTCTCTGGCTAAGAATAGAAAATTCGGCAATGCATGGCGATCAGGCATTTTTGAAACTGCCGCGCGGCAAATTGAAGCGGACCAGTTTGCCAATTCCCAAAGCCTAGAGGCCCTCTCCTTCGCCACGTTGGAAAATTTTCTGAAAGCCTTTCTAAAGGCTAAAGCGCCACAATGCGAACCAGAGTGGATACGCCTGGTGGACTCCTTTTGGGAATCCGCAAGAAATGCTAAATTCACCTTGGCCAATCAATACAGAAACTGGCTTTCCGATGGACTTGCAACAGCCAAACAGCGGAACAACACTTTGAGTTTCAATGATTTGCTCCACAAGCTCAAAGCATCTCTGATGGGCCCGCATGGGAAAGCTCTCGTACGGATTCTGCGATCACGCTATGATGCAGCCCTGATTGACGAGTTTCAAGATACGGATCCCGTTCAGTATTATATTCTGGATACGCTATTCAACGATTCAGACAAGTATCTGTTTTTCATCGGGGATCCAAAACAGGCGATTTACAGGTTTCGCGGAGCCGATATTTTCGCTTATATCGATGTAGCAAATAGCGCTAAGGCCCATCATACTTCGTTGGATACGAATTATCGCTCCAGGCCAAATCTAGTAGGCGGCTTGAACGCCTTTTTCAGCTCGGCGAGGGAAGGATTTATTTTCGAAGAAATAGGCTTTGATCCTGTTAAATCAGGAAATCTTGAATCGAGCCAAGGTTTAGAAAATGAGGGACTGCGCTTCTATGCCTTTAAGGAAAACGAGAAGCATCGCTTAAGTATAAATGAAAAGAGCGATGCGCTATCTAGCCTAACCGCTTCAAAGATTGCCCAACTGATCAACTCAAAGGAAAAGCCTGGCGACATTGCGGTTCTTGTTAACACAAACGATCAAGCCGACCGTATCCAAAACAGACTTAACAGAATCGGTATTCAGTCCGTACTGAAGGCCGAGCGATCTGTCTTCAAAACGGCTGAAGCGAGTTTGATCCGGCAACTGCTCACGGTATTGGACAGACCAAGCGACACGCTTTCATTCAGAGCCCTATTACTAACACCTTTATGCGGATACTCTTGGCATGATTTGCCTGATGAAGAGTTGGATGATGCCAACCAATCAACGCAATCTATCAACGATTTCCTTGCGATCTGGAAAAGCCATTGGGAGACGGTTTCCTTCGATGAGCGATTTCGAACCTTTCTCAAACACGCTAGCGCGACGAAGCGACTCCTCGCCTATTCCAGCCAGGAACGCTCCTACTCTAATCTTCTTCATCTGTCAGAACTTCTTGATTCCCAAAAGCGAGAACATGGTCGCAGCCCCTTGGATTTGCGCATCTGGCTTGAACGTCAAATCGAAGAAGACGTATCCAAAAATGAATCATGGCAGGTTAGGCTCGGTTCCGATACGGATAAAGTCCAAATCGTCACGATTCACAAAAGCAAAGGGCTCGAATTCCCCATTGTTTTTTGTCCGTTCCTAAGTCTTTTAAAACCAAGCTCTCACAGTAGAACAGCATCGTATCATAGTAGTGGTGATAATCAGCTGAGGATCCACCTGGATCCCGAACAAAACGAAATTGCTAAAAACCAAGCTGCCAAAGAAGACCTAGCGGAACAGATCAGGTTGATCTACGTGGCCTTGACCCGAGCAAAGAAGGCTTGTCACGTAATGACGGCTCCTGAGGAATCTGCCCGTCGCTCGATTCCTTCGGCCTTGGCTCGATTTCTATTGGGAACTGATCGCGCGCAGGAATTGCTGGAGAACAAGGCGTTGTCCGAACATCTTTGCCACGTCTTTTCCCAACTTTCAGAACAGAATCCGTCTTCAATCTTCTTCGATAGGTTTAGCTTAGATGAAATCGATTCGCCGACCGTAGCTGATACATTCAAGCAAGACTTTGCTCAACACCCTTTCAAAGCCAGACCGGTAACTATAACTCGCTTAGGGAGCGGACAAAAAATTCTGAGTTTCACTTCGATAAGCAAAGGCATTGAAAGCGCAATACTGGAGAATCGTGAGTTTGATGAATCTGATAACCAGACTTCGGATACAGATCTCTCAGAAATAAACGAATCCATATCGATTCATACGTTGCCTAAAGGAGCTCGCACCGGAGACTTGCTGCACAAGATCCTGGAAGAGGCCGATTTATCAAAAGAAACGTCGATTACGAGCGCCACCAGGGAATCCTTCGATTCATTGAATTTCGGCTATCCTGAGTACAGGATAATCGTAGCAGAACAAATGAAAGCGCTGATCTCGATTCCGTTGAGTGGCGAATCCGCGGATTTCCAACTAAGGAATTTAAAGCCAGAATCGAAACTGAATGAGCTGGAGTTCGCCTATCGCATGGATGGCAACATCATGAACGACATTGCGACTGTTTTTGAAAAGCATCATCCCTCTCATATTCCGAAGTCTTGGATACAAAAAATCTCTCGCCCTCCGAACCCCGCAACTGGATCCTATGTAAGAGGATTTATCGACCTCGTCTGCGAAGTCGACGGCAAACTGTACATCTTCGACTGGAAATCCAATCACCTAGGGTATCAAAGCGCAGACTACGATCAGTCCAGTATTGCGTCCTCCATGAGTGAGCACGACTACTATCTCCAATATCACCTATACTCAGTAGCGCTCTTTCGCCAGATTCGCTCCAACTGGCCTGATCGCGACTTCGATGATTTATTTGGCGGTGTCTTCTATATCTTTCTTCGCGGCATTAAACATGGTTCCTCGTATGGAATTTTTTATGACAAACCTAGCCATTCGCTGATAAGAGACCTAAGCGAAGCTATCGATACGGGATGAAAGGCTTGCTAACAGTGGAGAAAGTTCAATGGATATTGAATCTTCCCGATTTCTCGGAGGAAGACAGAGCTTTTTTTGAATACCTTTTAGAGTTCGAAGAGAGATCAGATCCCTGGGTCTACTTATTAGCGGGAATAACCATGGCTGCAGCCAGAGAGGGAAGCTCTTGCTTGGACTTGTCGTCGCCGTCAGCTCAATTCAAGGAACTTTTAGAGCGCCAACAGGTATCCTGGCCGAGCGAAGGAGATTGGGAGCGGCTATTCGAGATTAACTCAATCGTAGGCAATGAAGAAGACTACGCTCCCCTCATTTTTGTGAAACCGAATTTATTGTATCTGCAACGGTACTACGATCATGAAAAGCGATTATCATCGGCTGTTAAGCGGAAGTGTTCGCAAACATCAAAATCTGCTAACGAGGCGATCGATTCTTCGACTCACGATCAGGCTGTCAGCCGAGCTTTAAGTCAAACGTTCCACATTATCACGGGAGGCCCAGGAACAGGCAAGACCACCTTGGCCTTAAAGTTCGTCGTGGAATGGCTCAAAAGGCAAGACGACTTGAGCAGCGTACGCTTGGCCGCGATTGCCCCCACCGGCAAAGCTGCTGCTCGCTTAGCTGAGTCTTTTTCACAGGGTATCGAGTCCCTGGAAACAAGCCGAGATGTTCGCGATTTTGTCTCCAGGATAGATTGCTCAACGATCCATAGGCTTTTGGCGATAAGCGGGAGCGGTTCTTCACCGAAATTCGATTCCGAAACGCCTTTGGATATCGATCTCGTCATTGCAGACGAATGTTCGATGATCGACCTGCCCCTAATGCGTTATCTCATCGAAGCCCTGCCAGATCAAACTTCCCTTCTTATATTAGGCGATGCTGACCAACTATCATCGGTCCAAGTTGGAACCGTCTTGAGGGATCTCGTCGAAGTCTCAAAATCATCCTCAAGCCCTCTCAATGGAAACGTTTCTGAGCTTTCGAAAACGTATCGTTTTTCCAACGACAGCTCTATTTTTAGAATTTGTCAGGCCGCTAAGACGGGAGACTTGGAAACTTTTGAAGCCCTAGCTAAAGAGAATTCGAGAAACGATGTAACATTTGCCTCTTTATCCCGGACAGAAACTCACATCGACAGAGCTTTGCTCGATCTAGCGAGAAAGGAATATCTCCATGTCCATGACAGCAAAACTCCCTCAGAGGCCCTTTCGGCAATCGAGAATTTCATTATTTTAACACCAACCAACGAAGGCCTCCACGGAGCAAGTAATTTGAATCGCGAAATCATCGAATCTCGATCCAATCAAATAGAACAAGAAACTTTGCCCGCTCGAACTCCCATTATGATTCGCCAGAACAACTACAGTTTGAATCTTTTCAACGGCGACATCGGGATTATTTGGCACGATGAACAAGGGAGAGCCGCTAGAGCCGTATTTCCGTCACCTGAAGCGGGATACCGTACTATTTCATTAAGTTTGCTTCCCGAATTCGAGCCAGCCTACGCCATAACGATCCACAAAAGCCAAGGGTCTGAATACAATCATGTATGTGCTGTTCTCCATCCGAATGAAACACTCGTTCTGAGTCGCGAGCTGATTTATACCGCTTTTTCGAGAGCAAAAGAAAAGCTTTCCATTTTCTCGAATCCCGAAGTTATGCAGGACGCCTTGCAGCGCAAGGTCCGGAGAGCTAGTGGCTTAAGCCAAAGACTCGCCAACGAGTTGTCGAACTCAACTCACTGATTGAGTTCGCTTCTCAGTTCGATAAGATAAGCGCGGTCTTCGTCGGAGAAACGGTTTATGTCGAGCTCGAATATTTCACCGTCCCTTCTTTCGATTATCACGGCGCTTCCAGCGAATTTTACCACTTTCGCGCGAATCTTCCGACCACTCGTGTCAGTAAATTCTCGATACCTAATTCTAGGCTTGCTATCTGACTCTTCCAGCTTGGAAGCCGCTTGGCTAAGGACATCGCCGATCCAGCCAGCCTGAACTCCTTCAAAAGCGCCTATTCTATAGAATACAAGCAGACCCATTGCGACGAGGGCCGTAGCGAAGATCAGACTGCGTGCGTAAGTCTGCTTGCTAACTTTCGTCTTACTGGAAAAAGACCAGTATAGAAGCGCCATAAAATTGACTATCGGAACGAGCAGAATGAAATGAATAAAAAGCCATTCGAGTGTACTAACATCAGTATTTCGATTGGAATAGATAATCTGTTTCTGATCCATCAGACCTAAAACTTGAAAATCTATCGTGCCAATTTTCTCGAAAATGGCAAGCCAGCTTGAATCCGCTATACATTCCCTGCGGTCTCCTTGTCTCGGCGAAGCGTAGCGAAGACGGATGCTGCAGGGTTACTATGCTACCTTTGGATAAACGCCGCGCGGTCCCGCCCAACATGTCACGCCGTATTGAAATGAAGGCGGAAGGGAGGGGCTTTCTCGAGCGAGGCGATTTCATTGCAGTTGCCGGGCTGATCTCCAGTCGACAAGTTCCAGCTGCAAAACCTTGCGATTCGCAAACGAATTCCAAACAAGACGATAGAGAATATCTATCTCCGTATTAATTTCAGGAATACGTTCTGCCATCTTCCAGGCTACGCCGTTGAGGCATCGGCCTTGATTGTCGCGCAGCGAAAACTTGAAGTGGTGGTCCTTAAAGACAACAGGCCGTTTCTTAATGACAACGCCCTTGGTGCCGAAGAGCGGCTCGGGATTTTCTTGACCAAAGGGCTCAAGTTTCGCCAAATCGCTCATGAAATTCGTATCGATTTCTTCAAGACAAATCCAACTATGGATATCTAGAATTTTATTAAGCTCATGGGTGGCAATGAAGTCGCGGACCGCTTGATCGAAATAATCGGCAAACTCGTCGACTTTATCGACTGGCATGGAAATACCGACTGCCATCGGATGGCCGCCCCAGCTATCGAGGTGATCGGCAAAACCGCTCAAAACCTCAACTAGATTGATGCCATCTATGCTGCGACCCGATCCCTTTGCCATATCGCCCTCTTTGCCAAGCACGATACTGGGGCGATTATATGCCTTTGACACACGACTGGCTACAATTCCGACGACTCCGGGATGCCAGTTCTCTCCCAGCACCACAAGACCACACCGATCGGCCTGCGTAGCGTCAATCTGAGCAATAGCTTCGTCGGTCATTTCCTTCTCAATATCTTGCCTCTCCCGATTAAAACTATCGAGTTTCAGAGAAGTCTCCATGCTGTAGGACGGATCTTCGCTCAGTATCAGTTCTACGGCTACAGAGGCATCGGCGAGGCGTCCACTGGCGTTAATTCTAGGGCCGATCTTGAAGGAAATGTCCACAGGCTTGACGCCGTGAGAAGCATTGACTCCGGAGACTTGCATCAGACATCGCAATCCTTGCCGCTTCGTTTTCGCCAGCTCCTGCAAACCGATCTTCGCAAAGGTTCGGTTTTCTTTTCGAAGCGGAACCAGGTCGGCCAAGGTCCCCATGGAAACAAGATCCAAATAGCTGCGCAGCGTTATGTCGAACGCTCGCTGATCTTTCATGTCTCTTCGGAGCTTCAATAATCCATGAGCCAACTTGAAAACGAGGCCAACTGTGCACAGAGTCATGGCGCTGGCGTCTCCATTGTTGAATACATGAGGATTAACCAGCAATGTCTCCTGAGGCAGATCGGCCTTCGATTGGTGATGATCGACAATGATTAAATCGCATCCAGAAGAAGTGATGAACTTAGCTTCGTTGACCGAATTGGTTCCGCAATCGAGGGCAATGAACAGGTCAGGCGCGGGACCCTCCTCCAAAGCTCGTTCAGCGGCCTTTTGCGTTAAGCCATATCCCTCTTCCAGTCGCAGAGGAACAATGAAAGACGGGTAATTCTCAAACTTTCTAAGTATCGCGACCAGTAGTGCGGTACTGGTTACGCCATCCACATCGTAGTCGCCGCATATCACGATGCGTTGACGATTGTCTATCGCTTGAGAAATCCGCTTCGCAGCGTCCTTCAAGTTCGGAATATGAAAAGGATCGACAATCTCGCTCAGCCGGGGATCGAGGAAAAGGCGAGCTTCTTCGGCTGATTCAATTCCTCGACGAGCCAGGAGCTCCGCAACGACTCGACTTGTGCGCAGTTGTTTATGGAATCTCTTAGCAAGCTCAGCAGGTGGCGGGCTGTATTCCCAGATCGTCAAACCGCCACCTTATTCTGATGCTTTCGACCCGGCCTGCCATTCGTACTCCGGAGCCACGTCGTGGCTAGTCTCAACGCTGCGGCGATCGCCCTTGTGCCACCAGAAGAATACGGGACTGGCGATGAAGATCGAAGAAAAGGTTCCCGTTAGAATACCAATGGTGAAGGTAAAGGCGATATCGTTAATAACGCCTGTTCCAAAGATAAGGAGCGAACCTGCTGCCAAAAGCGTTGTGATACTGGTTAGTAATGAGCGGGAAATCACTGCGTTGATCGCGATGTTGATGACCTCTCTTAACTTTGTCGTGGGTCGGAGCTGTAGTTCTTCACGTATCCGGTCAAACACGACAATAGTATCGTTAAGCGAATAGCCAACGATCAACAGAATGGCCGCTATCATAGGAGCAGTGAACTGATGTCCCGGCACTAGCACGAACACGCCTACGGTCAAAAGTATATCGTGAATCGTCGCAATGATTGCCCCGACACCGTATCCGATTTCGAAGCGAAACGCGATGTAGAGAAGGATCAAAGCCAGCGAAATGCCTATAGACATCATGGCATTGAACGTGATCTCGTCCCCGACAGAGGGACCAATCTTGTTTTCACCTTCAACCTCTAGGCCAGCCGAAGGGAATGCTGTTTGCAGAGCTTGAACGACAATGGACCCCTGTTCGAATGGCGTCTGCACTTTCAGTACTTCGAGATCCGATCCCAGCGGGGTAATGTATTGGGCGCTCACTTCACCAAGCTGCTGCTCTTCCGCCAAAACGATTATATCCGAAGTTTCGATACGTTCATTGTATTGAAGAATGATTTCGTCTCCACCCAGAAAATCGATTCCCAAAATGGAGTCCTTCTTGAGATAGATACCGAAAATGCCTATCATTACAATGGACCAGGACATGGCAAAAGCGGGAACGCGGTATTTGAGGAAATTGGCGCTCGGGTTCCTCACGATTGAAAGCATGGTGAATTTTTTCAGTACCTCGTTTTCGATGAGCAGCTCCAAGAGCATTTTGCTGACAATCAGAGCGCAAAATACCGTGGTCACTACACCAATCGCTAAAGTGAGCCCAAAGCCCTTAACGGGTCCCGTACCATAACTGAGCATCACGACGGATACCAACAAAGTGGTAACGTTAGCATCGAAGATCGTTGAGAAAACCTTTTGGAAACCGCCAACCAAGGCCGCTTTCAGAGTCTTGCCTTCGCGTAATTCCTCACGGATACGCTCGAAGATGAGAATGTTAGCATCGACCGCCATGCCGACCGTAAGAATGATGCCAGCAATGCCAGGCAAGGTTAACGCCGCGTCGAAGCTGGCCAATATTCCCAAAACAATGGATACATTGAGAGCGACGGAGATAAGGGCCACGATGCCGCCAACCATGTAGTAGATTAGCATGAAGATGGCTATGCAGGTCACGCCAACCTTTGCTGCGAAAACCGCTGAGTTGATGGAGTCGGCTGCCAAGGATGGTCCAACTTCGTAAAGTTCGGCTATTTGGAGACTGAACTCGAGCGGGTTGTTAAGAATGTTAGCTTGTTCGAAGGCTTCGAGTTGCGTGTAGTTGCCGGTCAATTCCCCACGGCCGTCCGTTATAGCGGACTGTACCGTCGGAGCCGAAGTCAGTTTTCCATCCAGGACAATCGCCAAGCGGCCTCGCCCCGCCAGCTTTGTGGTGATGGCTCCGAAGCGATCCTTGCCCTCGTCATCAAAAGTCAATGACACCGAGAATCCACCCAACTCGTTTTGGACCGGTACCGCTCTAGTTACGTATTTTCCCGTCAATGCAGGGATGTTCTTTACGTAGAGCGTTTCTTCGAATTCGCCTTGAGCTGTGTCGCGCGTCGTAGTCATGGCCGTATAGCCGATCGGCTTGGGGTCGCGACCAGGCACAGCGGTCATATGCACTTCGCGGAAATCGAGACGAGCTGGTTTCTTGATGCTATCAAGGAGATCCGGATTGTCCTTGGTGTTCATATCCGGAATCTGTACTTCGATTCGATCCTCGCCCACAGCTCTAACCACCGGTTCGGAAACGCCGTAAGTGTTAATGCGGTCCTCGATTATCTGGATCGCCTTGGAGAGCTTTTCGCGACGCTCTCCCAGCTCGACATTTTCCAGCTCTGCGGGATCGACCTGGAGCGTTACCGAAATACCTCCAGCGATATCCAAACCTCTCTTCAATTTGGCTTCGGAACGCTTCTTCAGTTCCCCCAAAAGAATCTTGTTTTTCTTGTCCAGATTGTAGAGAGACGGGTCTAGGTTAATGTCAGGAAAATATTGTGACAAATCGATGCGTTCTTCGGTAACGATATCGCGAAGCCCTACATAAACGCTTTGCACGGAATCCTCTTCAGCCATTCTAGTTTCAGCTCTGTCCAGCAGTTCGTAAAACTCCTCGCTATCGCTGGCTCCGCGCAAGTATTCGCTGAAATCCTTGTCTTCCAGAGGGATCAGATACGAAACCGAGAAGGCTACAATCATCACGGTTAGAAGAAGTTTCCAAATATGTTTTCCGGCCATGGCAGAAACCTTAACTGATAAGTTCTTGGGGCAGTTGCTCGTTTTGCGGCAACGCAGCTTCTAGTTTGTTATTCCGAATCTTTGGAGATCACTGAAGCGACGGCAGACTTTGCGATTTCGATCTTGGTGTTGTCAGCCACCTTCAATACGAAGCGATCCTCTTTCACGTTTGTGATGGAACCATAGATGCCTCCAGTCGTCACGACATCCTCTCCAGATTGAAGATTGGCGATCAGCTTTTGATGTTCTTTCTGTTTCTTCCGCTGCGGAGCGATAAGAAGAAAATACATCGCCAGGAAAATGAGGATCATTATTCCAAAGCTTCCGAATGGGCTTCCTTGAGGAGCTCCCTCGCCTTGGGCAAAGATTACGGTTACAAGATCCATTTATCGCGTCTTAAGTATTGCTTCAAAGGGTTAATTTAAAATGAAAAGGGGCTACTCAATCCAGCCGAGTCTTAAAAAGCAAGCGCAGAAGAGGCGGCGGTCTCAAGAATAGCAAACCCTTATTTTAACTGAAAGCTAAAGCGAAATCCAGATGGAGCGTTGCCCAGTCCGAAGAGCTCTTCGGACTTAAGCGCTGGGGAAACCGTTACTTCTCAATCGACAAGGATGGCTTCGTTTGCGTTCACCCGCTAGCCGACGAGCGATCCATCCGAATTGTAGACGCTATTGAGGAAGCGAAGCAGAAAAAACTGAGAACGCCGCTACTGATTCGCTTTCAGGACATTTTGCGTCATCGCGTCGAACTGATAAACAAGGCCTTTGCAGCCTCGATTAAAGAAGAAGACTATTCGGGAAGCTACCGAGGCGTTTTTCCCATCAAGGTCAACCAGTTGCGGGAGGTTATCGAAGAGATCCAGGATGCTGGGCAACCTTACAACTATGGATTGGAGGCAGGAAGCAAGCCAGAGCTGATGATCGCTTTGGCCATGCACGAGAACAAAGAGGCTCTCATCATTTGCAACGGTTATAAGGATGAAGATTACATTCGCCTTGCCCTTTACGGGACTAAAATCGGAAAGAAGGCGGTGATAGTCGCTGAGCAGCTTTCAGAGGTTTCTCGCATCATCGATATCGCCAAGCAATTGAAGGTGAAGCCTATCATCGGCTTTAGGGCTCGCTTAAATGCTCAAGGCGAAGGCAAATGGGCTCTTTCTTCAGGCGACTCGGCTAAATTTGGATTGTCCACTGGAGAAATGCTCGAAGCATGCCGCCTCCTCGAAAGTGAAAGGCTCGAAGACAGTTTGCAGCTACTGCATTTCCACATCGGTTCTCAGGTGCCGAACATGCTGACCCTAAAGAATGCGGTTGTGGAAGGAGCGCGCTACTACTGCCAATTGAAGAAGATGGGCTTTGCCATGGGCCTCCTGGATGTGGGAGGCGGTCTTGGAATTGACTACGATGGATCTCGCTCGAATTACGACAGTTCAACCAACTACACTTTGGAAGAATACGCTCGCGACACGGTCTTCAATATCAAGCAGATCTGTGATAGCATGGAGGTCCCTTGCCCCGATATCGTCTCGGAAAGCGGCAGAGCCGTTTCAGCGCCCCATAGCGTTTTGATAACAGAAGTCGTAGGCCGCATTTCGAAAAAGGATTCCATGCTCAAGGTGGCCAAGGATGACATTAAGCATCAAGTGGTGGCTGATTTATACGAAATGCTCAACGGCCGGATTCGCTATGGTCGCCTTGAGAAATTTCATGACGCCCTGCAGAAAAAGGAGGAAGCTCATTCGCTTTTCAATCTTGGCTACATCGATCTGGAAGGAAGGGCTCAGGCTGATTCACTGTTCTGGCAAATTTGCTCCAAACTGGATAATGGCAAGCCGAGGGGCTACCAACCTGAAGAGCTCCTCGATCTCAAGCGACTCTTGGCTGATCAGTATGTGTGCAATTTTTCGGTATTCCAGTCTCTGCTGGATCACTGGGCATTGGACCAGCTTTTTCCGGTAGCTCCCTTGGCTCGCCATAAGGAACGACCCTCCGTGAATGCCATACTCGTAGACATTACTTGCGACAGTGATGGCAAGGTATCCAAATTTATAGATCTGGAAGACGAGAAGGAGTACCTGCCCCTTCACAATTTGAAGAAAAACGAGCCTTATTATTTGGGGATCTTTCTTGTCGGCGCCTATCAGGACATCATGGGCGACATGCACAATCTGTTTGGCCGCGTAAACGAAGCGCACGTCTTCCTGGAAGATGATGAGGAGGATGGATTCTACATCGAAGACACCATTTACGGCAATCGGGTGAAAGACGTCCTTGAAAGCGTCCAATACAAATCGGATTCGCTCTGTCGCCAGATGAAGAAGCAAATCGACAAGGCCATCAAAAAGGATTTTGTCAAGCCGCGCGAAGGCGTCAGATTCATGGAGATGTACGAGGAACAGATCCAGAAGAAAACCTATCTGGATTTAGAGTCCTTGAAGAAATCCAAGCCGAAAAGATAAAGACCGGGAAAGAGGGATCTCCCATCAGCCAGCAATTGTAGCGGCGATCCGTCTACGTTCTTCACTTTGCCGAGACACGTCGGTGATGGCCGACACTTAATGTCTCCCTGATCTTGGCAGCCTCGCAGGGATGAGCGCTTCGCTTTGTCGTCTCCCGCAAAGCGGGATCCTCGGTACGAACCAAGGTTCTCGTCCCGACGAGCCTTGGCCAGCCATGAGCCTGTCGAATGGCAGCCTCGCAGGGACTCGAACCCCGACAGATGGAACCAGAATCCATAGTGCTACCATTACACCACGAGGCTGTTGGTTCGCGGCAAGTTACTTTGAGGCCTCAGAATTTCAATGGAAAAGTTCAAAGAGTCCTAAGGGGGCGCGTTTCTTTTTGTCGCCGGTCATTGCTGCTAGAACTGCGAAATCCGGCTGAAGCCGGTACTCCAACAAGCAGTGCCCGTCGCTGGAGTCCCGCCTTTAGGCGGAAGCGTAAAACTTGGAGGCCGATCGAAACTTAACGACGGAAAGAAACGAACCCCTAAATGACTAGCAACTCTGTCGCCACGACTTAATGACGGGAGCAAATAACGGATAGATTGACGCCCATCGAATCAACTGCTCCAACGGAGAGATGACCGATCTCTATGTGTTGGATCATTTTAAGTATTGCCCCAAGTGCGGTTCTCAGAACCTTTCGCGGCCCAAAGAGATTGTGGTTGTCTGTGGCGATTGCGACTTCACGTTGTACTTCAATCCCACCTCGTCTGCTGCAACCTTTATTGAAGATGACGCAGGAAAGCTCTTGGTCATCAAGCGGGCACGAGAACCTTCGAAGGGGAAATTCGGATTGCCCGGAGGATTTATCGATCCCGGAGAAACCGCTGAACAGTGCGCCATTCGAGAAGCGAAAGAGGAGGTCAATCTTGATCTGCAAAAAATCGAATACCTTGGGTCTTGGCCCAACGAATACGTCCATAAATCAGTTATGTATCCAGTTCTGGATACATATTTTGTGGGACATGTGGATAGCTTCAAAGAAATGAATGGGGACCCAAGCGAAGTGACGACTATCGAATACGTTGATCCTGGAACCGTTCCTGCAGAACAATGGGCCTTTCCTTCGCTCAAGAAGGCCGTCAGAAAATACTTGGAAACGAGAAGTCGTTAACAACAAAAAACAGTAAATACACGGAAAATTTTGCTGAGGATTATTGCTAAGCTCGAATACTTAATCTTTTAGTGAATTTAGTGTGTTGGTTTATGTCGCTTTACTCGGTACGTTGTTGAATAAAAGGCAACCCCACTTCGATCCAAACCATCCGGTGATCGCTTCCGGTATAGTAGTCGGATGACGAATCAATGCTCCCAACTGTCTTTTCCAACTCTATAAATCCTGGAGACCTTAAAATGTAGTCCACACGGGAATACATATCCTGCTTCTTGTAAT
>JANQKI010000165.1 GCA_028281165.1 Opitutaceae bacterium
CGGTAGTAGCGTCCGTCGAGCAGAATGAAATGGACGTCGCCGAGTTGAACGTCGAACCAAACGCCCGGATTAGCATCACCACCCCCGTAGTACGGGTTATCCCAATTGGCTTTAAAGATCTCCCAGACCTCGCGTTTCCAAACAGGGTGATCGATTTCCGGACCGCCCCAGCTGTCGTCGGTGGAAAAATCGTGGTCGTCCCAGATGGCGTAGATAGGAATTTTGCTGGCGAAGGCACGCCATTCCGGTTGCGATTGGCGACGGAGGTAATGGTACCACTGGAGTTGGGGCGTGAGGGGCTCGTCGTGGTATACGTTATCGCCAAGGAGGAACATGGCGGTGGGGTCGAAGGAAGCGATGGTAGTCCACATGCGTTCGTGTTGAGGGACGTATCCAGCCCCGCCGCCAAACGCGATGGAGAATCGGGAACCCACCGATGATAAGTCGTCGAGGCGGTGAGGAAGGGCGCGTTCGCGCGGCCAGGTTGCGGCATCCAATTTCCACTCGGAACGTCCAAGCGCGACGTCGGTAATCAGCTTCGTGTCCGGGTGCGATTCTATGAGATCGTGGTGCTCGCGAAGAAAAGCGAAAGCTTCCTCATTCCTGCCCTGAACCACCAATTTCAAAGCGAAAGGATGGTAGCGTTTAAGTTGATCAGGGCGCAGACGGTTGTTGTAGGGTTCGGGGACTTTGGCGTCTCGATTCTCCGCAAACGCGAGTGTAACGGGGATCAGAATCGAAAGAAGGGAGAGAACGAGTGGTTTCACGGGAGCGGTGGATTGACGGTTGCGTTACTCTAGCGTCGGGCTAACGCGACCGGCACTGCGATGCATCGACAGTATATAGTTAATATTTGGATACAAATGATCAAGCGTCGTCCGGAAATCGAGGGCAGTGATCGAACGCGGTGAGGGAGTGGAAAGGATTCGGGATGGGCGAGCGATGGAGGACTGAGTCATTCCTAAGGTTTGTAGGGCGGATTTCGTGACGCTCCGTTAGTCGAAGCTGTTTGCCTTTTGAGCGGCCGATTCGGCGAAATCGATAGGTGGTCGCACGGAGGCCCCTTCTCGCCATTCTCCCTCGACGAGGATCCAAAGCGGGTCTTGCGGGATGCCGTGTTCGTTCCGCGTGAGTTGGTCGACGACTAGATCAACGGCTACCTTGCCGGCGCTGTTCCACTTTGGATTCATCCCTGCGATATTCTTGTAGGAAGAGTGCCAGCCGAGGTGGGCGTAGCTGATCTTTTCGGGCTGGCGGTAGCCGAGTCTGTCGAGCTGTTTGGGAAGGTCTTTGCCCACGCCGAGCACGCAATCTGGTTGGTAGCGCTTTAGCCAATCTGCAAGCTTGTCGAGGTCCCGTTTGTCGTCAGTGGTTTCTCGCAAGAAGATTGGAATGAGGTCCTCTTTTGCGATGTTGAGGTCCTCCGAGTGGAGGGCTGCGCTGCGCTTGAAGTCGGATGAGCGTTCGAAAATTTTCGGGATGACGACTCCGAAGCGGCGGTAGTCGCGAGCTTGGAGTCTCTTGATTACCTTGATCAGATTTCCGTAGTGGTTTACTTCGATTCGGTGCAGCTTCGGACGAAGAAGAGCTCCGCCGATCGAGGCCATGGAAAGTCCACTTAGATCGAGTCCTTCCAAGCTGACTTCGCGTTCCATGAAATGCTCGAAGATGACCGCTCGGATTCCGCGGGCCCGAATGATTTCGAGGAGTCGTCTCGGGTTCATTTCGGGTTCGTACCAGCTGAATTCCTCGACTCTCAGACCGAGCGTTTCCGCTTGCTGGTGGATGCTGCGGCGGAGGGACTCTGGATTTCCCTCACGGTCGTAATCCCACGGCTGGCAATGGACTTCGGCGATGACAGGTGAAATGGTGGAGGGGTGTTTGAATCGAATGCTCGACATCACCGCTGAGACGATCGGATGAGCCTCGTAGCCAAGTTCCTTGGCGGCTCTTATGATCCGGTCGCGGGTGGCTGGCTTATGGCCGGGAAGGCCGCGAAGAGCCCGGCTGACTGTGGATTTGGATAAGCCAACCTTGTCAGCAATCTCCTGAATTGTTGGAGGGCGGTGTTTGGGCATGCGAAAGGGGGTATGAAAGCTGGCTAGTATGAAATCTACGGAACTGTTTGGTTCAAATCAAATTGGTCCAGCATCAAAGCCACGCAACGGTTACAACGCAGCATCGCTGACTCACTGTTTCTGCCGCGGCATGTTCGAATGAAAATCAAGGGATTTGTTCCCGATCCCGGTCGGGAGTGTTCCGTGGCCAATCCAAACCTATCTTAAGCTTCAACAGCAATTGGCTCCATGATAGAAAAACTGAATACACGCTTTAGTGAACTGCTGGGCAGCCTCGAGGAAAGGGAAGATCCGATGATGATCGATGAGACCTCATGAAGCGCTGTCCGCATAACGCTTCGACTTTCGAACCCACTTTTATCGAGCCATGATATCCCGGAAACCACCGAACATTATCGTATTTCTGACCGACCAACAGCGTTACGACACGACTGGGGCGCACGGCAGCGAGCTTGGCCTGACGCCGAACTTCGATCGGGTCGCTCGCCAAGGGACACACTTGGCCCGCAGCTTTACCTGCCAGCCGGTTTGCGCCCCGGCTCGGGCCTGTTTTCAGACGGGTCTATACGCGAGTCAAAACGGCGTGTGGCGCAACGGCTGCCAACCGCATCCGCATCTGTTTACTTTGGCTGACTACTTCAACGAAGCCGGCTATCATACTGGATACATTGGCAAGTGGCACCTTGCTGCCGATCGCCACCATGGTTACGTTCCGCGCGACTTGCAGGGAGGCTACGAGAGTTGGTTGGGAGCGAACATACTCGAGTTTGTATCCGATTCCTTATCTACTCGACTCTGGGATGAAACAGGAAATGAGTATCGCTTGCCTGGGTACCGGGTCGATGCAGTGACTGATGCGGCCATTCGCCACATCCATGCTCGAAGCGAAGAGGCGAAACCCTTCTTCCTTTTCGTTTCTCTGCTCGAGCCGCATCACCAGAATTCGAGCGATTCGTATCCGGCTCCCACTGGTTACGAGGATCGCTACGCCACGGCCGAGTTGCCCCCGGACTTGCGCGTCTCCAATGGTACGGCGGTGCAACATTGGCCGGGCTATTGCGGTATGATCAAGCGCATCGATGAAGCCTTCGGGCGCATGCTCGAAGCCTTGGAGAGCTTGCGCCTCAAAGACAACACGGTTGTGCTCTACACCTCGGACCACGGGAATCATTTCAAGACGCGAAATGCCGAATACAAACGGTCTTGTCATGACGCCTCGATTCGCGTTCCGACTGCTATTTGCGGGCCGGGATTCGATAGCGGAGGAGAGGTCAGTAGACTGGTAAGCTTAATTGATTTGCCGTCCACCTTACTCGATGCAGCGGGTTTAGAAGTGCCCGAAGAAATGCAAGGAAGGTCGCTGCTCCCGTTGATCCGGGAGCCAAGGCTCGAATGGCCAGAGGAAGTTTTCGTTCAGATAAGCGAAAGCCAGACCGGCCGTGCCGTACGTACAGGGCGGTGGAAGTATTCGGTAAGAGCTCCCGATTTGGATGAAGACGGCAACCCGGTGTCGCGACCATCGTCGAATGTCTACATCGATGATTGTCTCTACGACTTGGAGGCGGATCCGTGGGAGCTGACGAATCTAGTCGGCTACACTTCGCATGCTGAAGTGGTGGCGGTGATGCGGGAGCGTTTGGCGAGACGGATGCGGGATGCTGGCGAAGAGGAGCCGGAATTTATCGATGCGCCGCCCGCCGAGCCCTACGAGCACGTGGTTACCTCCGAGGAAACCCGTCTGTAGCTGAGAGATGCTTACTTGCCACCTGACTTAGGTGGCGGAGCTCGGCTGCCCTTTCTAATCGAAAAGCCGTACTTAGATGCCCTGGCCCTAATCCTGCCTTGGCTCAAGTCGAAGGGCTTAATTTCGCCGTTCATATATCGAAGCTTGACACGTCTGTTTATATATCGAAGCTTGATATATGGAATTGATGCAAGGGACACTGGATATGCTGATTTTGCGGGTCTTATCTTCGGGCAAGCGGCATGGATACGATATTTCCAAACGGATTCTCATCCTCTCCAAATCCAGTCTTAAAGTGGGACACGGTTCGATGTATCCTGCTTTGCATCGACTGGAGAAAAAGGGGTTCGTTAAATCGAGTCTGGGAGAGACGGACAAGGGGAGGGAGGCCAAGTTCTACCAACTGACCCGCCACGGCCGCGCTCAGGTCGAGGTCGAAAAGCAGCGCTGGAAAGACTTTGTCTCAGTCATCGATTCTATCATGGATGAAGTTTAGGAAGTAGCGATGCGTTGGATACGGGAATGGGGAAATGCTGCGTGTTTCGCCTTTGGCTGGAAGCGAAAGCAGCGAGAGCTAGATGGGGAGATGAACTTCCATCTCCAGGAAGCCATCGATGATCTAGTCGATCAAGGGCATAGTCCAGAAGCTGCTCGAAAAATGGCCTTGAGGGAATTCGGAGGAGTGGAAAAAATGAAAGAGGAGTGTCGCGATTCGTGGGGAGCGCGTGTCGTGATGGACTTGATACGGGATATTCGCTATTCGACACGTTCTCTATGGAGGAGCAAGGGTTTTAGTGTCGCGGTTTTCGCTACGATAGCTCTTTGCATTGGGGCGAATACGACGGTTTTTTCTGTATTATATGGTCTTATACTAAAACCGCTGCCTTTCGAAAATCCCGATCGTGTCGTTCACATCTATAATGCCTATCGATGGGGCCAGAAGCTCAAACATAGCAATGCGGGATGGAGTCAGTATTTGGATTTCAATGAACATGCGGATTTGTTTGAAGGCTTCGCTCTAGCTCGATCACGCGCCAAAATACTCGATGGGGTCGAGGTGAACTATCGGGGGGTAACTTCCGAGTTCTTTGATTTGCTGGGAGCTGAACCTATCCTGGGAAGATTTTTTAGTCCTGAAGAAGTTTATCCGGGGCCGGGCAATGTTGTCGTTCTTACTCAAACTGCTTGGGAAAACGATTATTTGGGAGATCCGGATATCGTTGGAAAAGAAATTACGTTCCTGCTTGGGCCGCCCCACACTATAGTCGGCGTGGCGCCCAGGAGCGTAGAGTCCATTGATACCGCAGCGCGCTTTTTCCTTCCCTTGACGGTAAGGGGAAACTCCTTGAAACCAAGCGCTCGGATGATGCCGGATACCGATCTATGGGCTCGATTGAAGCCCGGGGTCAGCCATACTCAAGCCTATGAGCAACTGGCTCTAGTCGAAGTAAATGCTCTTAAGGCCCACAACCCAAGAAAACTGACTTGGATGAAGGAGAACAACCAGTCCACTTTTTTTGAGATCGACCGTCCTCATCCGCTAAAATCTAGCTTAGAGCTTCTTCAAGTAGGCACATTATTTTTGGTCGTCGTTGGGTGTATCAATATTTTCAATCTGCTGCTGACTAGGTCCATGCGGCGATGTCCTGAATTTTCAGTCAGGTATTCATTTGGAGCTAGAAGATTCACTCTTGGGAGAATCTTGCTTTGCGAGAGTGTTATACTTGTCCTTGTAGGGCTTGGGATTGGCTTGCTTTTGGCTTGGGGCAGTATTGCAGCTATCAATGGGTACCTTGCCGCTCTCTTTCCAAGCGGCCAGTTGGTGGAGATTAGCAGCGCTGTCTTATTTTGGACTTTGCTGATGGCTCTTGCAGTAGCGCTGATCGTGGGGCTGCTTCCACTTGCTCTGCTTTGGAAATCAGGAAGAATTCAAACTTTGGATACGAGTACTCGAAGTTCATCGGTTAGCAGAAATATCCGTTTTTTCAGCAATAGTTTAGTGGTTTCGCAGATTGCCATCACTTTTGTCCTGTTGATAGGAGCGGGTTTGCTCACGCGTAGCTTTCTCAACGTTCTCGATGTTGATCCAGGATTCGATGCCTCTCATGTTGTCAGCGGCCATGTCAATCTAAGGCCAGTGTATCCTGACAAACAAGACTGGGTGGGAGCTAGAACACGTGTCCTGGAGACCATGCGAGAGATTTCAGGAGTCGAGAATGTAAGTTTCCAGTGGATCGCTTTGATTGTGGGACAGACAGGATTTATTAACGATCGATTTCTCATTCAGGGAGGGTCTGCGGATGGAGATCCAGAGCCTCCTTCTTTTATCAAGTTTGTCAATGGAGAGTTCTTCGCTACCATGGGTATTGATATTCTGGAGGGCCGAACGTTTTACCCCGGAGTAGATGAAGCCTCGACGAGTTGCATTGTGGATGAGTCATTTGCCAATCGATATCTAAAAGATCGGATTGTCCTGGGATCTCAGGTTAAGAGGGACAATTTATATGGCTGGCAGGAAATCGTTGGAGTTGCTGCTCGGGTGAATTTCCAGGGCTTGGAGAATAGAGACGGGTGGCCTGTTTTATATATGTGCCATGAAAAGGTCTCTCAGCCAAATTTTACTCTTCTAGTTCGTACAAAGCGTTCCACGGAAAGCATGATACTAGAAGTGCAGTCCAAGTTGCGCGAAATCGATTCCAGGCTATACCTGCGAAACGCCACTTCCCTCGATAGGCCTCTAGATAATCTGCATAAGGATCGCGAGGGTATGACCTTGCTGACTGGCGTATTCGCTTTTCTGGCTCTGTCCTTATCGGCAATTGGCATATATGGCATCGTATCTTATGACGTGGAGCAGCGCCAGAGGGAGATCGGCATCCGAAGCGCCATTGGAGCCAGTCAGCTTAACGTAATTAAAATGATAATACGTCAGGGATTCCTCAAGACTAGTATTGGTATGGCTTTGGGTTTGTTGGCATCGCTTTACCTGACGCGTTTTCTAGAAGGGCAGCTTTTTGACATAGCGGCTTTGGATCTGGCGACCTATAGTTCCACAATCGGCTTTCTGATCTTTGTCGCTATGACGGCAAGTGGCCTTCCGGCCTGTCGAGCGGTACGACTCGATCCGTTGGAATCTCTACGCGTAGAATAATTCTCGATAAAACCGCTTGACATCTCAGTCGTCTTGTCTGAGTTTCTGCCTGTCTCAGACAAAATGTCTGATAAAGGTTTAGGAAATGGCGAACAAAACGATTAACGTGACGGAGGCCGAGCTGGCGGTGCTGGATGCGCTTTGGGAAGAGGGAGCGGTGACCATTCGGCAGATTACGGATACGCTCTATGAGGAGGGTACCACTAGCGAGTACGCTACGGTACAAAAGCTGTTGGATCGTTTGCAGGCGAAGGGATGTGTGAAGCGCAGCAAACGATCTCATGCTCACAAGTTCTCTGCCAAAGTCAGCCGCTCCGAGCTGATCGGCAGCGGACTTGAGACTTTAGCCGAAAAGCTCTGTAGCGGCTCGTTAACACCGCTCCTGATGCATCTGACGGAAAACACGAAACTCTCGCAACAAGATCGGGATAAGCTACGCGAACTGATCGACCAAGCCTAGAATTATCATGAACGCTCTCTTAGAATGGATTATTTCCAATACGGTGATTGCGATTTTTCTGGGAATCGCCGCTACGACGGCAACTCGCTTTGCTCAGCGGCCTGCCTTGGCTCATGTTCTCTGGCTTTTAGCCCTGGTTAAGATGATAACGCCGCCTCTGTTTCAGATTCCTATCTCCATTGAGGCTCCTGATAAGGCGGAGGCTGCTCTCGTTGCCGTTCACTCTGCCCGAAAGACTGTCAAGCAAAGCAGTATTGAAAATTTAGGTACAATCGAACAGTCGGCGAATCCAGCCGATTCATCAGTCTCCTTTGCATGGAAAAACCTCTTTGTTGCCATATGGATAGCCGGGTCTCTTTTGTGGTTTGCCTTAGCCGTTTGGCGAGCTTGGTGTTTCAATAGATGGCTACGAGAGGCAAAGCCAATTTCACCGGGACTCGATGAAACGGTTCGTTCTGTGGCTCGAAGGCTTGGTCTCGCAAAGCTGCCTCGTGTCGCTTTATTTGATAGCATTGCCTCGCCTTTCCTGTGGTCTTTTGGGGGGCGAGCTTGGATCGCCTTTCCTGCTAAGCTCATGAGTTCGCTTTCGTCTGAAGAGCAAGAAACGCTGATCGCTCACGAACTGGCTCACTACCGTCGAGCGGATCACTGGTATCGC
The DNA here is from genome assembly GCA_028281165.1 of Opitutaceae bacterium. Classification (GTDB taxonomy): domain Bacteria; phylum Verrucomicrobiota; class Verrucomicrobiia; order Opitutales; family Opitutaceae; genus JANQRT01. The sequence goes on from JANQKI010000165.1 coordinate 8,092, forward strand.
TGGCTTGAAGCCACACTGATAGGCGTCTATTGGTGGCACCCAGTCATCTGGTGGTTAAGAAAAGGGCTACGTCAGTCGGAGGAAGATTGCTGCGACGCCTGGGTGCTTTTTGCCTATCCGTCACGAGAAAAGCATTACGCCCGTACTCTTTTGAAAACCATCGATTTTCTGGCGGATGACGCCGATCCAATTCCGAATACCGCTTGTGGGATTAGCGGTCGAGGGAAAGCTAATAACGTTAAACAAAGGTTCGAAATGATACTGAACAAGAAAACCAGTCCTCGCATGACCTGGCGTCATGCGACTATAGCTTTTATTTTGGCAACTGTCCTTATGCCAATCTCTGGGATCGTATTGGAAACGCGGTTACAGGCTAAGGAATCGACTAAGCTGAGTAGCGAAAACGAGGCTGTTCCATCTGATTCGGTCACGATTGCCGAGCGTCTTGCCAACAAATTGGAGGAGATGATGGAAAAACTGATTGAAAATAGATCAAGTGACTTAGCGCCTGATACGAAAGCTAACTACAAATATGAGTATTCGAAACGGGAATTGAATCTAGAACGGCTGAAAAACGAGCTGGAACTTACGAATAGCGAGGAAAGGATTCTCCTTATGCGTTTCGAGAAATTGAAGGAAAGTGCCGAACTGAAATACAAAGCGCTAGACCAGATATTCGAGGAGGGTAAAATAGGCAAACCGGAGCTGAATAGCGCCAAGTTAGCCCTGGATTTAGCCGAGCTAGATTATGCTGAAAAGCAAGTATATTATGACAGGCGTATCCGTCAGTTGAATGCGGAAATCAAAGTGCAGGAGCTGGAACTCAAACATCTCAAGGAGATGCTTTCTAAGCCAGACATATTCTAAATTGAGCGAAATGCTAGACTGGAGTGTTTGTGGGCGTTTTCGATAAGCCTGCTGCCGTTTTAGAAGATAACGTAGAGGCTGACGAAAACGGTTAAGTAAAGCGTCCACCAAAATCCGAATTTCCGATAGAAGGGTTGAGGGGTCTTGCTTTGGGTTTCCGGCGTGTTGAAGCGGATGAAATCGGTTTTTTCCTCCGCGGGAGGAGGAAAGGCGAGACTTACGACGACGAATATGGTGGCCAAGAAAATAGCGAAAAGAGGCAATAGATGGTAATAGTGAAGGCTGGCGATAAAGTCGGGAAGGAGATGTTCGTATCCATTTATTGTAGATGTGAAATTATAATAGAGACCGAAAACGGCTCCGCAGGCCAGGGTGGTCACGCAACCTTGGTGATTGCCTCGACTCCAGAACCTTCCTAGCAAGTAGCAGAGTCCATTCGGCATCATGAGGAAGCCGCCGAATTTCAGCATCAGATCGAACAGCCCTTCTTCCACCGTAAGGAATAGCGGGGCGGCGGCGATTCCCCAAATAATGTTCGAGACCGCCAATATCTTGCCGACCAATACGCCTTCCCGCTCGCTTGCCTTCTTGCGAATCACGGGATAGATATCGAGAGAGACGATACTGGCCATGGCGTTGATACCGGAGTCCTGGGAAGACATCATGGCGGCGATCATGCCTGCTAGCACGAGTCCGGAAAGGCCTACTGGCAGCAACTCTCTTACCAAAGTGGTATACGCGGTATCCGGCATGATATTTGGATACAGCTGCGAGGCGATCAGTCCGGGAACGATGAAGAAGAGCAAGCCCAGCATCTTCAAGCCTGCCCCTAGAAGCATGCCTTTTTGAGCGTGCTCCAGATTCTTCGCTCCGAGTACGCGTTGAAGCATGGAGATATTGGAAAAGGCCCATAGGCAAGAGGCGAGCAGCTGTCCCGTTACCATGGCTGACCAGGGAAATTCTGGATCGTTATGTGGTCGCAGCAGTTCCAGCTGATCTGCTCTGGCGTTGCCGAGGAGTTCGCCGATGCCACCAACAGAATAGACGCCGATAAAAAGAACTAGAGCCGCTCCCACCAGCATGATGATTACCTGTATCATATCGGTAATGACAACCGCGGTGAGGCCTCCGACTACGGCGTACAGGCCAACCGTACAGGCTACGGCCGCGCTAACAATGTAGATATTGGTAGGAGTGATTTCGAAATTGAAGAGCGACAGTACCGCCAAGGACGCCGTGTACATGCTGAGTGGGCTAGTGATGACAGCCAAGGCCACGAATACGCCTCCGTAGAAAAGCTTAGCCCACGCATTGAAACGCTTTTCCAGGAATTGAGGGAGGGTAGTGATGCTTGTGCGCAGATAGAGCGGGATGAATATGATGGCGGAAATGCTCAGCCCCAATCCCCCCAGGAGTTCCGGAGTAAGGGCGGCGATTCCGATCTTGTACGCTTTTCCTGTACCACCCACGAAGAACTGCATCGCCACATTGGTCGCGAAGAGCGAAAAGCCGATCATTACCCAATTGAACTGTCGATCTCCAAGAAAATACCCTTCAGTAGTTTTGGCGCGCTTTTTTCCTATCCAGATTCCAATTACAGTAATCGCTAATATGTAGACGGCTACCACGCTAAGATCTATAAGTTGGGATGCGTTCATAGGAGTTTTAGAGAAATTGTTTGGAAGCTAGATCTGGATTCGCTGGTTTACGTTTATTCTGCCCGTTCGAGGAGAAGAGAAACGATTTCGTAGGGGGTAAAAGAGATGTCGCAGGGCTCGGGCAGCTCGGTGTTGGTTGATTCGGATAGATCCGTTTTGAATACACGGAATTTGGAGGGGAGAGTAATTCGTGTTCTTCCTGCGATGCCTCTGGTTTCATGCAATC